>JAKAZX010000318.1 GCA_021826485.1 Pseudomonadota bacterium
CCGCGCCGCCGCGGCTGCCGCCGGTTCGACATGGACGCCGCCGCGGATGGCCCCGGTGACGATGTTGAAGATGCTCCGCCGCGGCGGCGCGGCCGTGGGGGCGGGTGCCGCCGGCGGCTCGGCGAAGAGCGGGCTGGTGCGCGCCGCCGGGCGCACGCCGACCCGCGGTGCGGCCTGCCGCGGCTCGGGCGCCGGCTCGGCATAGCTCGCCGGGTCCAGCATGGCCGCGGCCATCTCGGGCTCCGCCACGGCCGGCACCGAGGCCGGAGCGGCGGCCGGCGCCGCCTGGCGCGCCATCGGGCTGACGGAGGGTTGCAGGGCGTAGGGCGCCGGCCGGCCCTGCGGCTGCGGTGCCGCACCGCGCCCGACCGGCGCGGCCTGGCGCAGCATCGCCGCCTGCGGGGTGCCGGCGGGCGGGGCGGTGACGATGCCGAAATTCGCCGCCGGGCCGGCGACCGCCGCGGTCGCCACGGCCTGCGCCGCGCCGCCGCCGACCGCGACCAGCTTCGGCCGTTCCGCCGTCCTCTGCACCGGCGCCTCGATGCCCGTGGCCACCACGGAAACGCGGATCTTGCCGACCAGGCTGTCGTCGATCGCCGAGCCGAAGATGATGTTCGCCTCCTCGTCCACTTCCTCGCGGATGCGGTTGGCGGCCTGATCGACCTCGAACAGCGTCATGTCCTCGCCGCCGGTGATGTTGATCAGCAGGCCGCGCGCGCCGGCCATGCTGGTATCCTCCAGCAGCGGGTTGCTGATGGCGGCCTCGGCGGCGCGGATGGCGCGGTTCTCGCCGTCCGCCTCCCCTGTGCCCATCATCGCCTTGCCCATTTCCGCCATCACCGTGCGGATGTCGGCGAAGTCGAGATTGACCAGGCCGGGCGCTACCATCAGGTCGGTGACGCCGCGCACGCCCATGTACAGCACGTTGTCGGCCATCTTGAACGCTTCCTTCCAGCCGGTGCGCTCATTGGCCAGTCGGAACAGGTTCTGGTTGGGGATCACGATCAGCGTATCGACGAACTGCTGCAGCTCCTCGATGCCCTGCTCGGCCGAGCGCATGCGCTTCGTGCCCTCGAAGGTGAACGGCTTGGTGATGACGCCGACGGTGAGGATGTTGCGCTCCCGCGCCATGCGGGCGATCACCGGGGCGGCGCCGGTGCCGGTGCCGCCGCCCATGCCGGCGGTGATGAACACCATGTGCGCGCCATCGAGGTGACGGTACAGCTCCTCCGCCGCTTCTTCGGCGGCGGCGCGGCCGATTTCCGGCTTCGCCCCGGCGCCCAACCCCTGCGTGATGTGCGGGCCGAGCTGGATGCGGCGGTCGGCGCGACTGTGCAGCAATTGCTGCGCGTCGGTGTTGGCGACCACGAACTCCACGCCCGCGAGGTTCATCGCGATCATGTTGTCCACGGCATTGGTGCCGCCGCCGCCGACACCGATCACGGTGATGCGGGGAGTGAAGTCCGTATGGGACTGCTGCGGAATCGTCAGATTGAGGGTCATGGGCCTACTCCCCTGGAACTCGCCCGTTGCGAATCGGATGGTACCGGCTTCCTGCGATTCGTGTCCGCATCAGACTCGATCCCGCAGGAAATTCACGATGCGGCGGATCAATCCGCCGCCATGCTCGACATCGAGATCGATGTCGGCGAACTGCCGCCCCGCGCCAGCCGCCCAGGCGAGCAGCCCGACCGCGGTGGCGAAGGCGGGGCCGGAGGCCGAATCCGGCAGGCCGCGCGGCGCCGCCGGGCGCCCCTGGCGCACCTGGCGGCCGAGGATGCGGCCAGCCATCTCCCGCACGCCGGACAACTGGCTGGCGCCGCCGGCGAGCACGACGCGCGTGCCGGCGGCGCGGCCGAGGCCCGAACCCTCCAGCCGCTCCTTCACCATCTCGAAGGTTTCCTCCAGCCGCGGCTTGATGATGTTCACCACCATGCTGCGCGGCACCTTGGCGATCTGATGCTCCTCCTCGCCGACCAGCGGCACCGGCAGCATCTCGCGCTCGTCGTCGGGGCTCGCATGAGCGCTGCCGTACAGCGTCTTCAGCCGCTCGGCATGCGCGACCGGCGTGGACAGCACGCGGGCGATGTCGTTGGTGACGTGCAGGCCGCCGACCGGCAGTTGCGCGGTGTGCAGCAACTGGCCTTCCGCGAACACCGCCATGCCGGTGGTGCCGCCGCCCATGTCGATGACGGTCGCCCCGAGCTGCCGCTCGTCCTCGACCAGCGTCGCCATGCCGGCGGCCATCGGCGCCGACACCATCTCCGCCACTTCCAGGTCGCAGCGCGCGACACAGGCGCCGAGCGTCAGCAGCGCGGTCTTCAGCGCATCGACGACATGCAGCCGCGCGCCGAGGGTTTCGCAATGCAGCCCGCGCGGATCGAGCACGCCTTGCGCATCGTCGGCGGCGAAGGCGAGCGGCAGGGCGTGGATGATGTCACGCCCGTCGCTGACGGCGCGGGCGCGCCCTTCCAGCATCACGCGGCGCAGATCGGCCTCCGTCACTGCGCGGCCGCCGACCGGCCACTGCACGTTGAACAGCCGGCTTTCCGGCTGGCCGCAGGACAGGTTCACGATGACGTTGCGCAGCCGGATGTCGGCCTCGTTCTCGGCTTGGCCGACGGCGGCGCGGATCGCGCGCTCGGCTTCCTCGATATCGGTGATGCCGCCGCCGCGCACGCCGCGCCCGCGTTGCCAGCCGAACCCGAGCACGCGGGTCGAACCGTCGGATTCGACGCGGCCGATGATGCAGACGATCTTGGTCGTGCCGATATCCAGCACGCCCAGCGGGCCGGAGGCGCGGCCGCGCGGCCTTGGCGGCTCGGCCTCGTCCCCGGGTGGCAGGATGCGGCGCGACAGATCGTTCATGTCGGCTTCCTCGTCGGTTGCGCGGCATCCTTCGGCTCGCTGTCATGCGAGGGCATCGGGCGGAACACGAAGCGGTCGGGCAGGCGCATGTCGATCGCCTGCAACGGCCGGTCGAGCAGCGCGTGCTGCGCCTGCAATTCCGCCAGCCGGGCCAGTGCCTGCGCCTCCGCGCCTTCCGGCAGCAGCACGTCGGTGCCGTTGGCAAGCCGCAGGTTCCATCGCCGCTCGCCCACCCGCACCGCGGCGGTGACGCGCGCCTGAATGGTCGGCTGCGCCGCCAGCGCCTCCAGCAGCTTCGCGGCGGCGGCCGGCGCGCCGGCGCCGACCACCAGCGGCAACTGGCCAGCGAAATCGGCGACGTCGGAATCGGTCACCACCTGGCCCTGGTTGTCGATCAGGCGGAACTTGCCTTCGTGCTGCCACACCGCGAACGGCCGCCGCTCGGTCAGCTTCACATAGATCGTGTCGGGCAGCCGGCGTTCGACCACGGCGGACTGCACCCAGTTGATCGACTCGATGCGCCCGCGCGCCGCCTGCACCGACCAGCCGAGGATGGCATCGCCGGGCGCAACCCCGATCGCCGCGCGCAGCAGCGGTTCCGGCGTCTTGCTGCGGCCGTCGATGATCACCTGTGCCACGCGCAGGCCGAGCCGCGCGGTGGCATCGCCCATCCGCTCGCGGAAACTGGCGCCCTGGCCGATCGCGTGCAGCACCGACGCGCCGAGGCCGATCACCGCCAGAGCGGCAAGCCCGATCGCGGCCGGCGCCAGCAGGCGGCGCTGGCGGCGCAGCAGCACCTGCCAGCGGCCCGGCCGGTCGGGCAGCTTCGCCGCCGGACGTTTCGGCTGCTTCACGCGCGGCATGCGGCCTGCTCCAGCATCCAGTCGCACAGGCGCGGGAAGGCGATGCCGCGATGCGCCGCCTGCTCGGGCAGCAGCGAGGTCGGCGTCAGCCCCGGCTGCGTGTTCACTTCCAGCAGCACGAGGCGGCCGGGTTCGCCGGCGGTGTCGTCGTAGCGGAAATCGGCCCGGCTGGCGCCGCGGCAGCCGAGTGCGCGGTGCGCCGCCAGCGCCATCTCCAGCGCCGCGCCATAGGCCGCCGGATGCACGCCCGCCGGGATGACATGGCGGGAGCCGCCGGGCGCGTACTTCGCATCGTAATCGTAGAAGCCGTCGCGCGGCGCGATCTCCGTCACCGCCAGCGGCAGGTCGCCCATCACGCCCACCGTCAGCTCGCGCCCCGGCACGTATTCCTCGACGATCGCATCGGGGCCGAAGCGCCATTCGCGGGCCACGCGCTCGCGCCGGTTGTCGCCCGCGCGGATGATCGCAACACCGACGGAGGAGCCTTCGTTCAGCGGCTTGACGACATAGGGGCGGGGCATGGGATCGGCGTCGGTGAGCGTGGCCGCCGGCACCACCCGTCCCTCCGGCACCGGCAGGCCGGCCGCGGCGAACACTGCCTTCGCCGCCGGCTTGTCCATCGCCAGCGCCGAGGCGCGCACGCCGGAATGCGTGTAGGGAATGCCGAGCCAGTCCAGCACGCCCTGGATCGTCCCATCCTCTCCGAAGCGGCCGTGCAGGGCGTTGAACACCACGTCCGGCGCGGGATCGAGGGCCGCGAGCAGGGCGCGCAGATCGGCGCCGACCTCGATGCCGGTCACCTGATGGCCGATTCCGCGCAGCGCCTGCACCACCTGCGCGCCGGAGACCAGGCTCACTTCCCGCTCGGCGGAGATGCCGCCGTACAGCACCGCGACCCGGCTCATGCCACCGCCTCCGGCCGCGCGGCCTGGAGGCCGATGCGGCGGATTTCCCAGTCCAGCACGACGCCGCTCGCCTCATGCACGCGCCGGCGCACGTCCTCGCCCAGTCCTTCGATATCGGCGGCGGTCGCGGTGCCGGTGTTGAGCAGGAAGTTGCAGTGTTTCTCCGAGACCTGCGCGCCGCCGCGGACGAGGCCGCGGCAGCCGG
>JAKAZX010000319.1 GCA_021826485.1 Pseudomonadota bacterium
TTCTGGACGGGCCGGGCGTTGAGGTGCGCACGCTCGCCACCGGCATCTCCCGCGGCACCGAGGCGATCGTGTTCGCCGGCCGCGTGCCGCCGAGCCAGCATGCAACCATGCGCGCCCCGCTGATGGCCGGCGATTTCCCGTTCCCGGTCAAATACGGCTACAGCGCGGTGGGCCTGGACGGGGACGGGCGGCGGGTGTTCGTGCTGCACCCGCACCAGGACCGGTTCCGCGCCCCGCCGCACATGCTCGTCCCCGTCCCCGCCGCGCTGCCGACCGCGCGCGCGGTGCTGGCGGCGAACATGGAGACGGCGCTGAACATCGCCTGGGACGCCGCACCGCTGGCGGGGGAGCGGATGCTGGTGGTCGGCGCCGGCGTGGTCGGGCTGCTGACCGCCGCCCTGCTCGCCCGCCTGCCCGGCGCACGTGTGACGGTCGCCGACCCGCTGCCCGCCCGCGCCGCGCCGGCCGCGGCACTCGGCTGCGCCTTCTGCGCGCCCGACGCGGCGCCGCGCGACCATGACCTGATCGTGCATGCCTCCGGCAGCGAGGCGGGGCTGCACCTCGCGCTCGGCCGCGCGGCCTTCGAGGGGCGGATCATCGAGGCGAGCTGGTTCGCCGACGCCGTCCCCGCCCTGCCGCTGGGGGAGGCGTTCCACGCCCGGCGGCTGCGGCTGATCGCCTCACAGGTCGGCTGCATCGGCGGGGCGATGCGGGGGCGGCGGAGCCATGCCGAGCGGCTGGCCCTCGCACTCGATCTACTCGCCGATCCCGCGTTCGATGCGCTGCTGGAACCGCCGACCGATTTCGCCGACCTGCCGGCGGCGATGCCGCGCCTGCTGGCCGGCGGGCTGTGCCACGTGGTGCGCTATCCGGCGTGAGATGACGCCACGGCAATTGCGGTGCGGCGCGAGTTGCGCGAGGCTGCGCGCCGCACAACCGGGAGAGCAACGATGATCCGCCGCCGCACCCTGACCGCCGGGCTGCTCGCCGCCGGCGCCGCCGCTGCCATCCGGCCGGTCCGGGCGGACACCGTGCTGAAGGTCGGCGGCACGCCGACCGGCGTGCCGTTCACCTTCCTGGACACCAAGACCAACACGATCCAGGGCATCATGGTCGATCTGGTGCAGGCGGTCGGCACCAGGGCGGGCTTCACGGCGGAAATCACGCCGATGCAGTTCTCCACCCTGATCGCGGCGCTGACCGCCGGCAAGATCGACGCCATCTCGGCCGCCATGTACATCACGCCGAAGCGCGAGGAGGTCGTGGACTTCTCAACACCCGTCTACAGCTATGGCGAAGGGCTGTTCGTGCCGGCGGGCGACGGGAAGGACTACCGCTCGTTCGAGGACATGAAGGGCATGACGGTCGGCGCGCAGATCGGCACCGTCTATATCGAGCCGCTGAAGAAATCCGGCATGTTCCCAGAGGTGAAGGTCTACGACAGCATCCCCGACATCATGCGCGACGTGAACGCCGGGCGGCTGGCCGCCGGCTTCGCCGACTATCCGATCGTCGCCTACAACCTCAAGCTCGGCATGTTCCCCTCGGTGCGGCTGGTGCGCAGCTACAAATCGGTGGTGGTCGGCTCCATCGGCATCGCGGTGCGCAAAGATGAGGGCGAGCTGCTGATGCACATCAACCAGGCGCTCGGCACGATGAAGCAGGACGGCACGATCGACAAGATCCTGGCGCACTGGGGCCTCTGACCCGGCGTGCAGGCGTTCCTGCGCGACTCTGCGGAGTTCCTGCCGATCCTGTTGCAGGGCGTGGGGCTGACCGTCGCGGTCACGCTGGGGGCGCTGGTGCTTTCGACGATGCTCGGGCTGGTCTGGGTGCTGCTGCGCGTCTCCGGCGTTCCGGCGCTGGCCGCCGCGTCGCGCTGGGCGATCAACGTGATCCGCGGCATCCCGATCATCGTGCAGTTGTTCTACATCTATTTCGTGCTGCCGGATTTCGGGCTGGCGCTGAGCGCGCTCGCCGCCGCGATCATCGGCCTCGGCATCGCCTATTCCGCCTATCAGGCGGAGAATTTCCGCGCCGCCATCGAGGCGATCGAGCACGGGCAGATCGAGGCGGCGCAGTCGATCGGCATGGGCTGGGCGTTGACCATGCGCCGCGTGGTGCTGCCGCAGGCGCTGCGCGTCGCACTGCCGCCGTACGGCAACGTGATGATCATGCTGCTGAAGGATTCCAGCCAGGCCAGCACCATCACGGTCGCCGAACTCGCCTTGCAGGGCAAGCTGATCGCGTCATCGACGTTCAAGAACACCACGGTCTATACGCTGGTCGCGCTGCTCTATCTGTGCATGAGCCTGCCGCTGATCCTGCTGGTCGGCCGGCTGGAGCGGCGGCTCGGCCGCCGGCGCGCCGCGTGATCGAGATTGCTGGCCTGCACAAGAAGTTCGGCGAGCACGTGGTGCTGCGCGGCATCACCGCGACGATCGCGCGCGGGGAAGTGGTGTGCGTGATCGGGCCGTCCGGCTCCGGCAAGTCCACGCTGCTGCGCTGCATCAACGGGCTGGAGCACTGGCATGCCGGCAGCGTCCGCATCGACGGCGTGCCGGTGCTGCCGCATGACCGTTCGATCCGCACGGTGCGCGCCGCGGTCGGCATGGTGTTCCAGCGCTTCAACCTGTTCCCGCACCGCAGCGCGCTGGAGAACGTCGTCGAAGGCCCGATCTTCGTCAAACGCGAACCGCGCGCGGCGGCGGAAGCGCGCGGACGCGCGTTGCTGGCGCGGGTCGGCCTGGCGGGACGGGAGGCGGCGCGGCCGGAGCAACTGTCCGGCGGACAGCAGCAGCGGGTGGCGATCGCGCGGGCGCTGGCGATGCAACCGAAGGTAATCCTGTTCGACGAACCCACCTCCGCGCTCGATCCCGAACTGGTCGGCGACGTGCTGGGCGTGATGCGTGCGCTGGCCGATGACGGCATGACGATGCTGGTGGTGACGCACGAAATCGCGTTTGCCCGCGAGGTTGCCGACCGTGTGCTGTTCCTCGACGGCGGCGTGATCGTCGAGGAAGGTGCGGCACGGCAGATGCTCGGCGCACCGCGAGAGCCGCGCACGCGCGAATTCCTGCACCGCGTGCTGCATCCGATCTGAGGAGACGCATGATGCCTGCCCCGTTCCCGCTCGCCCCGTCCCTGTGGGCCGCGACCGCCCCGGCCGCGCCCGAAACGCCGCCGCTGACGGCGAGCACTTCCGCCGATGTCTGCGTGATCGGCGGCGGCTATTGCGGTCTGTCCACGGCGCTGCATCTGGCGGAGGCCGGCACGCGCGTCGTGCTGCTGGAGGCGGAGGAACCGGGCTGGGGCGGCTCCGGCCGCAATGGCGGTCAGGTGATTCCCGGATTGAAATACGACCCGGACGAGCTGGAGGCGAAATTCCCCGGCGAAACCGGACAGCGGCTGATCGCGTTCGCCGCCGGCACGGCGGACGTGGTGTTCGAACTGATCGAGAAGCACCGCATGGACGTGCCGCACACGCGGAGCGGATGGATTCAGGGTGCGCATTCCGACGCCGGACTCGCGGAAGCCACGGCACGCGCCGAGAAATGGGCGCGGCGCGGCGTGCCGGTGGAAGTGCTGGACAAGGCGCGCGCGACCGCGCTGATGGGCACGGACCGCTATGTCGGCGGCTGGGTCGATCCGCGCGGCGGCGCGGTGCAACCGCTGGCCTATGCGCGCGGGCTGGCGCGCGCGGCACTCGGCGCCGGCGCCACCATCCATGCCGGCACGCGCGCAACGTCGCTGTCGCGCAGCAACGGGAAATGGCAGGTCAAGACGGCGCAGGGTGCGACGGTGACGGCGGATCGCGTCGTGGTCGCGACCAACGGCTACACCGGCGATCTGCTGCCGGGATTGCGGCGCACGGTGATCGCCGCCAATTCCTTCCAGATCGCGACGGAGCCGCTGTCGGATAATCTGCGCGGCACCGTGCTGCCGCACGGCCATGTCACGTCTGACACGCGCAAGCTGGTGCTGTACTATCGGACCGATCATACCGGGCGGCTGCTGATGGGCGGCCGCGGCCGCTTCACGGAGCCGACCGGCCCCTCCGACTGGGGCCATCTGGAGCGGGTGATTCCGAAGCTGTTCCCGCAGCTTGCCGGCACGCCGATCGCCTATCGCTGGGGCGGCCGGGTCGCGGTGACGCGCGACCATCTGCCGCATCTGCATCTTCCCGCACCCGGGCTGGTGGTGGATATCGGCTGCATGGGCCGCGGCGTCGGGTTGCAGTCGGCAATGGGGCGCGCGATCGCCCGCTATCTGGCCAGCGGTGATGAGGCCGACCTGCCGCTGCCGCCGACGCCGATCAAACCGATCCCGCTGCATGGCGCGCAGCGCGTGTACGTGGCAGCGGTGGCGGCGTGGTACCGCATGAACGATGCCGGCGTGGTGTAGCGGTCAGCCGATCGCCTTGGCCAGCAGATAGCCCGATCCGCCGCCGAGGCCCGGGCCGGGATGCGTGGAGGCGCCGATATGGAACAGGCGCGGCACGTGTGTCCGGTGATTGACGCTTCCCTTCAGCGGGCGCCACAGGAAGAACTGGTCGAGGCCGCAATACCCGCCATAGGGATCGCCGCCGACGAGATTGATGTTCATGGCTTCCAGATCGGCCGGCGAGCAGGCGACACGCTTCAGCACGGTGTCGGCGAAACCGTCGATATGGGACGCCAGGATCGCCTGCACGCGATCGGCGTATTGTTCGCGAAGCTGTGGCGTCCATTCGCCGTCGGCGGGCACCGGGAGCACGCCGGCTGCATCGCCCTTGATGCGGCGCGGCGCCTCCGGCAGTTGCAGCCACAGGATCGCGTACCCTGCCGGCGCGCGG
>JAKAZX010000320.1 GCA_021826485.1 Pseudomonadota bacterium
CGAGGGTGGCGCGGGCGGCTTGCGGGCGATGGCCGTATACTCCTCTTGCGGCTTCACGGATGGCGGTGGCCGAGGCTGGGTCCTGCGCGGCCGGCAGAAACAGCCAGGCCGGGGCGGCCGCGCCGGCCAGGGTCGATGCCGCCGGCGCGGTCAGGCGCGCCCCGCGCAGGCGTCGCGCCGCCTGGCCGGCCAGCGCGCGGTGGTTGTAGCCCGGCCGCGGCAGCACCGCGAAGGGAACCGCGCGCGCGATCGCCATCCAGCGGTTCCAGCGGGGCAGTTGCAGCAGGTTGTCCGCCCCCATCAGCCAGACGAAGCGCACCCGCGGAAACCGCCGCCGCAGCGCCGCCAGCGTGGCCACGGTATAGCGCGTGCCCAGCGCCGCCTCGATCCCGGTCGCCAGGATGCGGCGGCCGTCGGTGAGCGCCTGCGCCCCCGCCAGCCGCGCCGCCAGCGGTGCCATTCCGCGGGCCGGCTTCAGCGGATTGCCGGGCGACACCAGCAGCCATACCTGATCGAGACGCAGCCGCCGGCGCGCCAGTCGCGCGATGTGCAGATGGCCGTGATGCGCCGGGTTGAACGACCCGCCGAGCAGCCCGACGCGCATGCGCCGCCGGTCGCCGAAGCGCGGCAGCGTCTCAGGCGGTGTCAGGGACGCACCTGTCCGTGGCCGGTGACGCGGTAGCGGTAGGTGGTGAGCTGTTCCGGCCCCACCGGCCCGCGCGCGTGGATGCGGCCGGTGGCGATCCCGATTTCCGCACCGAAGCCGAATTCCCCCCCGTCGCAGAACTGCGTCGAGGCGTTCCACATGCCGACGGCACTGTCGATGCCGGCAAGAAACGTCTCCGCGGCTGCCGCGTCCTCGGTGACGATGGCGTCGGTGTGCTCGCTGCCATGCCGGCGAACATGCGCGACCGCCGCCGCCACGTCATCGACCACGGCGATGGAGAGCACCGCGTCCAGCCATTCGGTGTCGAAATCGGCGGCCACCGCCGCCGGCAGATCGGGGCAGATCGCGCGCGCCCGGGCATCCGCGCGGAACGCGCAGCCGCCGGCGGCGAGGGCCTCGACCAGCGCGGGCAGCAGGCCGGGCGCGATCGCCGCGTCGATCAGCAGCGTCTCGGTGGCGCCGCAGATGCCGGTGCGCCGCAGCTTGGCGTTCACCACGATGCGCTGCGCCATCGCCGGGTCCGCCGCGACATGCACGTAGGTGTGGCACAGCCCTTCGGCATGGGCGAGCACGGGCACCCGCGCCTCGGCCTGCACGCGGCGCACCAGGCCCTTGCCGCCGCGCGGGATGATCAGGTCGATCTGGCCGGCGGCGGCCAGCATGGCGGCGACATAGGCGCGGTCCGCATCCGGGGCGATCTGCACTGCGCCGGGCGGCATGTCCGCGGCGCGCAGCCCGTCCTGCAACGCCGCGTGGATGGCGCGGGCGGAATGCCGGCTGTCGGAGCCGCCGCGCAGCAGCACCGCGTTGCCGGATTTCAGGCAGATGCCGGCCGCGTCGGCGCCGACATTCGGGCGGCTTTCATAGATCATGCCGATCACGCCGATCGGCGTCGCGATGCGGCGGATATGCAGGCCGTTCGGCCGGGTCCATTCCGCCAGCGTGCGGCCGAGCGGGTCGGGCAGGGCGGCCAGGTCCTCGAGCCCCGCGGCCATCGCCTCGATCCGCGCGGGCGTCAGCGCCAGCCGGTCGCGGAAGGCGGGCGTACCGCTGCCGGCATCGAAGGCGGCGAGGTCGGCGGCATTGGCGTCGACAATGGCGGCCTGGTGCCGGCGCAGCGCGGCGGCGGCGCTGCGCAGGGCGGCATCGCGCGCGGCCGCATCCTGCCGCGCCAGCACGGCGGAGGCGTCCCGCGCGGCGGCGGCGGCGGTGCGGACCCATTTGGTCGCAAGATCGGTCTCGATGTGCATCCGGCGTCTCCAGCGCGCATCCTGCCGCGCCGGCGCCCGCAGCGGAAGCCCGTTGCGTGCCGGCGGCCCATGCCCGCTGCCCATGCCGGGGGCGCGGTGGCAGGATCGCACGGCATGCGGCGGAGGACGGCAGATGGCGGCGACGGAACGCGCGGGGCGGCGACGCGAGCGGCTGGTGCAGCTCGGCTGGTCGGAAACGGTGGTCACCGATGCACTGCGCTACGACTGGCGCGATCCGTACCACGCCCTGCTCACGTTCGGCTGGCGCGGCTTCCTGGCCGCCGTGCTGGCCTACTACCTTGCCGTCAACATGCTGTTCGGGCTGCTCTACCTGGCGCAGCCGGGGGGCGTCGCCAACCTGCCGCCGGGGGCGCCGCTCGGCGCCTTCTTCTTCAGCGTGGAGACCTTCGCGACAGTCGGCTACGGCGTGATGGCGCCGCAGTCGCTGTATGCGCATCTGGTCGCGACGGTCGAGATCTTCACCGGCCTGCTCTCCACTGCGGTGATCACCGGCCTGATCTTCGTCCGCTTCGCCCGCCCCCGGCCGCGGCTGCAATTCAGCCGCAACCTGACCGTCGGGCCGTATGACGGGGTGCCGATGCTGATGCTGCGTATCGGCAATCTGCGGTCGGGCATCCTGGTGGACGTGGAGGCGCGGCTGTCGCTGCTGGTGCGCCATGTCACGCATGAGGGCTATGAGCATTACCAGGCGCGCGACCTGGCCCTTGTGCGTCCGCGCGGGCAGACGATGGCGCTCGCCTGGACGATGATGCATCCGATCGACGAGGCAAGCCCGCTGTTCGGCATGACGACCGAGCGGCTCCAGGCGCTGGACGCAGGCTTCATCGCGACCCTGTCGGCCACCGACCGCACGCTGGCGGCGCCGGTGCATGCGATGTGCGACTATGAGCCGGATGCGCTGCTGTGGAACCACCGATTCGCCGACATGATGACGCGCGACGACAGCGGCCGACCGCGCGTCCTGCTGTCGAGATTGGACGACGTGCTGCCGCTCTAGAAGGCGCCTGCGGTCACTTCGTGGAGGCGACCGGCAACGCGATCCAGCGCGTGCCCTTGCGCCCGTAAACCAGCAGCGGCGCGTACTCGATTCCCTTGTCGGCGATCACCCCGATGTCGCGCACGACCTCCGCCGGTGCATGCACGACATCCTCGCGCACGCGCAGGATCAGTTCACCGGCCAGGATCCCGCGTTCCTCCGCGGCACTGTGCGGCATCGCCTCGGTCACCAGGACGCCCGACAGGCGCGGCGCGATATCGTAGCGGGTGCGATTGGCGGGGGTCAGCGGCGCAAGGCGCATGCCGGTGTCCGACGGCGTCGCCGCCGCGACGCGCAGATCCAGCGGCTGCATGGACTGGTGCTGTGCTTCCGCCGTGTCGTTCGGATCGGCGGCGATGGGCATGGCGACGGCCTGCTCCACGCCGCCGCGCAGCAGCGTGAGCGCGAGCGTGCTGCCGACCGGTGCCTCGACGATCGCGCGCTGCACGTCCCGCCGGTTGGTCACCGGATTGCCGGCGACCGCGACGATGACATCGCCCGGCCGCACCATGCCGGTGGCGGCCACCGCCCGATCGTCGATGCCGGCCACCAGCACGCCGCGCGGCTGCGGCAGGCCGAAGCCGTCGGCAAGCTGCGCGGTCATGCCTTGCAGGTGCAGCCCGGCCCAGCCGGCCGTCACCTTGCCGAAGCGGATCACTTGATCGACGATGAACTTGGCGTCGTTGGCGGGCATGGCGAAGCCCAGACCGATCGATCCGGTGTTGTGCGGCGAGGAATAGAGCGCGGTGTCGATGCCGACCACCTTGCCGTCCAGATCGACCATCGGCCCGCCGGAATTGCCGTGATTGATCGCCGCATCGGTCTGGATGAAATCGTCATAGGAGGTTTCGCGGATATTGCGGTCCAGCGCGCTGACGATGCCGGCGCTGACCGATTCGCCGATGCCGAGCGGGTTGCCGATCGCCAGCACCGGATCGCCGATGCGCACCCGGTCGCTGTCGCCGAAGGCCAGCGCAGTCAGCGGCTTCCCGGCATCGATCTTCAGCAGTGCCAGATCAAGCAGGCTGCTGACATAGAGCAGCTTGGCGCGCTGCGGTGCGAAGGCCCGGCCCGAAACGGTGATGCGCCCGGCGCCGGCGATGACGTGGCGGTTGGTGACGATGATGCCGGACGGCTCGACGATGAAGCCCGAGCCCCAGGCATAATAGTGCCGGCCCTTCGCCAGCGCCGTGACCGCCTCGATATTGACGATGCCCGGCAGGACGGGTGCCAGCCGGTCGGCAAGGTCGGGCGGCAGATCGGCGGTGCGTCCCGGTGCCGGCGCCAGAGCAAGGCAGACCGTAGCAGCCAGAAGCAGTCGGCGCAGACCGCCGCGTTCGAGCAGGTGGATCATCGTCGTCGCCCCCCAGGACGTTCTGGCGGTAGCGTGACGGTTTCGCGGCTGTCAAGCCGCCGGGCGTTCCAGCAGCACCAGGTCGTCGCGGTGGATCAGTTCGTCGCGGCCGCGCCAGCCCAGGATCGCCTCGATCGCCTCGCTGCGATGGCCGATGATCCGCGCCGCGTCGCCGCTGCCATAGGCCGACAGGCCGCGCGCCAGCAGCGCGCCGTCCGGCCCGCGCACCTCCACCGGGTCGCCGCGCTCGAACAGGCCGCCGACCGCCCGCACGCCGGCCGGCAGCAGCGAACCGCCGCGGCGCAGCGCCCGCGCCGCCCCGGCATCCACCATCAGCGTGCCGAGCGGCTGCAGGGACCCGGCGATCCAGCGCTTGCGGGCCGACCGCCCGTCCGGCGCCGGCAGGAACCAGGTGCAGCGCGCGCCCTGTTCCAGCGCCCGCAGCGGGTGGGGGGTGTGGCCCAGCGCGATGGCCATGGCGCAG
>JAKAZX010000321.1 GCA_021826485.1 Pseudomonadota bacterium
GGTGTCGTTGCCGCGCGCCGCGAGCTGCGCCGCGTCGGACTTGCCGGTGTCGTTGCCGCGCGCCGCGAGCTGCGCCGCGTCGGACTTGCCGGTGTCGTTGCCGCGGGCGGCCAACTGGCCGGCGTCGGACTTGCCGGTGTCATTGCCGCGCGCCGCCTGCTGGGTCGGCGAGCAGGGCTTCAGGCCGCTGGCGTCCTGGGCGAACGAAGGAATGGCGAACAGCAGCGCTGCAGCGGCGCTGGCTGCGAGGAGTGTGTGCTTCATGGTGGCGTTCTCCAACATTTGGTCCATACGATGCGAATAAGGTTCGGCTGGTCGGTCTAGCTTTCAAGGTCCGCGCCCCTGGCCGTTCACCCGGGGATTGGTCAGGTCCTGATGCAGGTCAGTCTCGGGCCGGTCGAAGGTGTTACGGGGCCTGAGTTTAGCCGGATGCGTCCCGACCAGCACGCAGCGCCGACTTGCACCATACGGGGGGCCAGTTCGCTGTGACCTGTGTCACTTCCTGAAATTATCGTCATCCTTCCTCAACCCGCAGCGCCACCCATTTCGGACCGGCGAATCTGCTTTCCTTGTCCGCAGCGTTTTTCGGCAGGATCAGGAACATTGCGAAATTCCGATGTTCGCTGCGGACGCGGTCGATCTCCCGCTGCAGGTCCGCCGCGCTGCCGATCGGCGAATCGCCGACCTGCAGGATGAGGTCGCCGACGCCCAGCCCGCGCCGCACCGCTTCCGCGTTCTGCTGGATCGCCGTCACCACCACCGCCTTCATGTCCTTCGCGGCCGGCGGAAAGTCGCTGCGGGCGAGGTATTCCGCGCTCGGCGGCTCCACCGTCAGGCCCAGGTCATGCGGAATGATCCAGTGCGGCGGGGTGACCTTGGTGGGCGCATCGCGGTCCTCCCACTGCATCTTCGGCCATTCCGCAAGCGTGACGGGCACGTTCATCGGCTTGCCGTCGCGAAGGATCGCCAGCGTCACCTTCTCCCCCGGCGGGCTGGCGCCGATCATGCGCAGCAGGGCGCGGTCGTCGCTCGGCACGTCCTGTCCGAAGCGGGTGATGATGTCGCCGATACGCAGCCCTGCCGCCGCCGCAGGGCTGCCCTCCACCACCCAGGCGACGATCGAACCCTCGGCATCCGGCAGGTCCATCGCCTTCGCCATTTCGGGCGACACTTCCTGGATCTTCACGCCCAGCCAGCCGGGGCGGATCCAGCCGTAATGCTCCAGCCGGTCGATCACGAAGTGCGCATCGTTCGACGGGATCGCGAAACCGAGGCCGGCCGAACCGCTGGTGGGGGAGATCAGCGCCGTGTTGATGCCGATGACGTCGCCCTTCATGTCAAACAGCGGGCCGCCGGAATTGCCGTGGTTGATCGGCGCATCGGTCTGGATGAAATCGTCGTAAGGCGTGTCCATCAGGTTGCGGTTCAGCGCGCTGATGATGCCGGCGGTCACCGACAGGCCGACGCCCAGCGGATTGCCGATCGCCAGCACCGGGTCGCCGATCTGCACCTTGCTGCTGTCGCCCCAATGGACCGCGGCAAGCTTGTGCCCGGCATCGACCTTCAGCATGGCAAGGTCGATCAGCCGCGCCGCGTTCATCACTTCGGCCCGCGCACGCGATCCGTCGGAGAAGGTGACGTAGATCTCGAACGCACCGTCCACCACGTGCCAGTTGGTGACGATCAGCCCGTCCGGATCGACCACGAAGCCCGAGCCGGCGTTGACCCTGAGCTTGAACTGCTGCTGCTCCGACGCCGCCGCGTTCACGTCCGCGGTCGGGGCGCTGACCTGGGCGCGGGCGGTGATATTGACGACGGCCGGCAGCAGGCCGCGCACCAGTTCCGCCTGATTGAGCATCATCTCCTGCGCCTGGGCGGCACTGCCCAGCAGGGAAGCGGCCAGCGCACCCGCCGCCAGCACCCGTCCGACCTGTCCCATGGCGAAAGCCATCAACCCCTCCAGCAACCCAGCGGCGCTTATATCGCGAGCCGGAGGTGGTCGCACGGTCGCCGCTAATCAACGCTCACCCGCACGGCCACCCAGTGCGGTCCCGGCACCTGGGCGCCGCCGGGCGGCTTCTTCGGATAGACCAGCAGCAGCGCATAGTTCCGCCCGGCGGCGCGCGCCGCGGCGATCGCGTCGCGGAACTCGGCGTCGGTCACAACCTTCCGGCGGCCGACCTCCAGCACCAGATCGCCACTTTCCAGCCCGCGGCGTGCCGCGTCCGTGCCCGACTGCACCGCCGTCACCAGGACGCCGGTGACCAGCGGGGCGATCGGGCTGCCGGTTGCCTGCGGCGCGGTGAGGGTCGCGACCTGCATGCCGAGATCGGGCGCCACCCGCAGATGCGACACCGGAGAGGGCGGTGCGGCATTGCGTTCCCACATCATCTGCGGCCAGGCGCCCAGCGTCACCGGCAGGTCGATCGCGGCGTCGTCCCGCAGGATGCCGAGCGTGACTGTGCGGCCCGGCTTCAGCACCGCGACATCGCGCAGCAGGGCGCGGTCGTCCGCGATCGGCCGGCCGTCCAGCGTGCGGATGATGTCGCCGGCCTGCAACCCTGCCTTGTCCGCCGGTCCGGTCGGCATCACCCCGGCCACGATCATCGTCGCGCTGCCGGTCAGTCCCAGCGCCTCCGCCATCTCGCGGGAGATCGCCTGTACCTTCACGCCCAGGAATGCCGGGCGGGAATAGGCGCCGGGATGGGCCAGCCGGTCCAGCACCTCCCGCGCGTCGTTGGACGGCAGGGCGAAGCCCAGGCCGGCATTGGCCGAGGTGGGGGAGATCAGGGCGGAATTGACGCCGATCACCTCGCCCTGGAGGTTGAACAGCGGCCCGCCGGAGTTGCCGTGATTGATCGCCGCATCGGTCTGGATGAAGTCGTCATAGGGCGTGTCGCTGATGTTGCGGTTCAGCGCGCTGATGATGCCGCCGCTGACCGACATGCCGACGCCGAGCGCATTGCCGATCGCCAGCACCGGGTCGCCGACTTCCATCTTGCTGCTGTCGCCCCAGCGGATCGCCGGCAGGGGGTGATCAGCCGCGACCTTCAGCAGCGCCAGATCGATGCTGCGGGCGGCCTGGACCAGGGTTGCGTCCGCGGTCGAGCCGTCGGCGAAGGTGACGACGATCTCGAACGCCCCGTCCACCACATGCCAGTTGGTGCCGATCAGCCCGTTCGGGTCGATGATGAAGCCGGAGCCGGCATTGACGCGGATCTTGTAGGACGAACTCGACAGGCTGGTGGCCGCCTGCACACCCTCCGCCGGTTCGTCGGGCACTTCCGCGCGGGCGGTGATGTTGACCACCGCCGGCAGCAGGCTTTTCACCAGCGCCGCCTGGGAGGCCGGCGGCGCATCCTCCGCCCCGGCCGGCACCGCGACCGCTGCCAAGCCCAGCCAGACCGCCACCGCCGCTGCCTGCCGCCACTTCCGGCCCATTGCCCGCTCCGTCTCGCCGTGCCCGACAACAGTGTAAAGGCGGCGCTGCCGGCTGCATACCGGGCATGCGTCCGGGGCGCGGATTGATCGCCGGCCGCCGCCCGCCTAGCCTTCCGGCATGGCCGATACGCTGCGGATTGCCCTGGCGCAGATCAACCCCGAGGTCGGCGGCGTGCGCCGCAACGTCGAGACCATCCGGCGTGCCCGTGCCGAGGGGGCGCGGCTTGGCGCCGACCTCGTCGTCACCCCGGAATTCTCCATCGGCGGCTACCCGCCGGAGGATCTGGTGCGCAAGCCGGCCTTCGTCGCCGCCTGCGAGGCGGCGGTGGCCGAACTGGCTGCCGATACCGCCGATGGCGGGCCGGGGCTGATCGTCGGCGGCCCGTGGCAGGACGGCCCGCGACTGCACAACACCGCCCATATCCTCGACGGCGGGCGGGTGATCGCCCGGCGGGCCAAGCACGAACTGCCGAATTACGGCGTGTTCGACGAGAAGCGGGTGTTCGATGCCGGCCCCGCCCCCGGCCCGGTCGCGTTCCGCGGCTTCCGCCTCGGCGTGATGGTCTGCGAGGACTGGTGGTTCCCGGCGGTCTCCGAGACGCTGGCGGAAAGCGGGGCGGAGCTGCTGCTGTCGATCAACGGCAGCCCGTACGAGGCGGACAAGCAGGCCTACCGCATCCAGCTCGCCGTCCGCCGGGTGGTGGAGACGGGGCTGCCCTTCGTGTTCACCGCCCTGTTCGGCGGGCAGGACGAGCTGGTGTTCGATGGCGCCAGCTTCGTGCTGAACGCCGACCGCAGCCTCGCCGTGCAGATGCCGTATTTCGCCGAGGCGGTCACGCTGACCGAATGGACGCGCCAGGGCGAGCATCTGGTCTGCACGCCGCAGACGCTGGCGGCGGAGCCGGAGCGGCTGGACCTCGTCTATCGCAGCCTGATGATCGGGCTTGCCGACTACGTGCGCAAGAACGGGTTTCCCGGCATCATCCTTGGCCTGTCGGGCGGTATCGACAGTGCCCTCTCGGCCGCCATCGCCGCCGACGCGCTGGGGCCGGAGCGCGTGCGCAGCTTCATGCTGCCCAGCCCCTACACCAGCCGCGAGAGTCTGGACGACGCCGCGGAATGCGCCCGCCTGCTCGGCATACGCTGCGACACGGTGCCGATCACCCCGGCCATGACCGCGTTCGGGGAGGCGCTGGCGCCGGTGTTCGCCGGCCGGGCCGCCGACATCACCGAGGAGAACATCCAGTCCCGCGCGCGCGGGCTGATCCTGATGGCGATCTCCAACAAGTTCGGCGACATGCTGCTGACCACCGGCAACAAGAGCGAGATGTCGGTGGGCTACGCAACCCTCTATGG
>JAKAZX010000322.1 GCA_021826485.1 Pseudomonadota bacterium
TGCCGCCCGCGCCGGCGGCTGCCCCCGACAAGGTCGGGCCGGCCGGCGCCCCCGGCAAGGTCGGGCCGGCCGGCACCCCCGGCACCGCACCGGCACCGCCGACCGCCTTCGCCCGCCCGATCGTACCCAGGCTGCCGGCATAGCTGAAGGCGACGGTGGCATTGGCGCTGCCGCCGGCACCCCCGCTGCCCGGCGAACCGTAGCTCGTCTTGCCGCCATAGACGGCGGTGGCGGCCGATCCGCCCATCCCGCCGGCCCCGCCGGTGGCATAGGCATCGTTGGTGGCACCGCCGCCGCTGCCGGTATTGCTGGCCTGCGCATCGCCGCCGGCGCCGCCGGCTGTGCCGTTCAGGCCATGCCCCGCCGCGCCGGCGGTGCCGTTCGCCCCGATCGTGCCGGTTTGCGAGACCGTGGCCATGGCCGCCTCCGCGATGCGGCGCAGCGACCATCGGCAGCAGTTCAGGGCCGCGCCATTCCGGCCCCGATCATATCACGTTCCGGTGCGGCACTACAGCCGCGGCGCCGCCGCCGCCTCGATCGCCGCCACGGCTTCCTGTGCCAGCATGCGCGGCAGGCGGGCGAGCAGGCCGCGGCGGCGCGGGCGGATGACGCGGGCGCGGGCCTTCGCCCCGCCGACCTCGTGCAGCACGCTATCCAGATCGCCGAGCCGGTCGATCAGGCCGAGTTCGGCCGCCCGCGCGCCCAGCATCCAGCCGCCGTCGAACAGCGCCGCCTCCTCCGCCCGCAGCTTGCCGGCGCGGCGGGTGCGCACCCAGTCCTTGAAGCGGGCGTGCAGATCGTCCAGCAGGGCACGGACGAAGGCGACATCCTCCGGCCGTTCCGGGCTGAACGGGTCCAGCCGCGCCTTGTTGGTGCCCGCGGTGTACAGCCGCCGCTCGACGCCCAGGCGGGCCAGCACGGCCGGGACACCGAAGCCGCCGCCGATCACGCCGATCGAGCCGACCACGCTCATGGCGTTCGCCACGATCTCATCGGCCGCGCAGGCGAGCCAGTAGCCGCCGGAGGCGCCGACCTCTCCGATCACCGCGATCAGGCGCACGCCCTTCGCCTCCGCCCGGCGGCGCAGGCGGGCAGCGATCAGGTCGGACTGCACCGGGGAGCCGCCGGGGCTCTGGATGTCCAGCAGCAGCACGCCGTCCTTGCCGGCCGCCGCCATCGCCCGCTCGATCAAGGGGCCGACCGCGCCGATATTCAGCGCGCCCGGCCGCGCCGCCAGCATGCCGTGCAGTTCCAGGACCGGGATCGGACGGGGACGCCAGAACAGCAGGCGCATCAGACGACATGCGCCGGGCGCAGCCGGCAGGTGCTGGCCAGCGCCCGGGTTTCCAGTTGCAGGGTGGCGTGGCCGATCGCGAACCGGGCGGCAAGCTCCCGCGTCGCCTGCGCGACCACCGCTTCCGCCGGCGGCGCGCCGTCATGCACCAGATGCGCGGTCAGCGCCGTCTCGGTGGTCGAAAGCCCCCAGATATGCAGGTCATGCACCTCCACGATGCCGGGCAGGGCGCCCAGGAAACGTTCCACCTCGGCGGGGGCGATGCCGGGCGGCACCGCATCCATGGCGAGGTTGACGGCATCGCGCAGCACGCCCCAGGTGCCGGCGACGATGACCGCGACGATCAGCAGCCCGGCCACCGGGTCGATCCAAGCCGCCCCGGTCCAGGCGATCAGCAGGGCCGCGACCACCACGCCGAGCGAGACCAGCGCATCGCCCGCCATGTGCAGGAAGGTCGCGCGGATATTGAGGTCGTCATGGCCGCGGCTGAACATCAGGGCGGTGAGGCCGTTCACCGCGATGCCGATCAGCGCCACCACCGCGACCGTCACAGCGGCGACCGGCGCGGGATGCAGCAGGCGCTGCACCGCCTCCAGCGCGATCGCGCCGACGCCGATCAGCAGCACCACGGCGTTGACCAGCGCCGCCAGGATGGAGCCGCGCCCCCAGCCATAGGTGCGCCGCAGCGACGGCACGCGCCGCGCCAGGACGGCGGCCCCCCAGGCGAGCAGCAGCCCCAGCACGTCGCCGGCATTGTGCATCGCGTCGGCCAGCAGCGCCGTCGCATGCGCCGCCAGGCCATAGACCACTTCCGCCGCGACGAACCCGGCATTCAGTGCGGTGCCGATGGCGAAGGCGGTGCCGAAGCCGCGCGGCGCATGGGCATGGGCGTGGGCGTGGCCGTGCGAATGCCCGTGCGCGTGGCCGGAATGGTCGTGCTCGTGCATCTCGCCTCGCCGAACCGTCCCACCCTTCCTAGCGCGGATCGCGCCGGCGGCGAAGGGCGGCGGCGTTCAGCCGCATTTCGACCAGCCGCAATGCACGCAACTGAGGCAGCCGGCTTCCCGCACCAGGCCGGGCTGGTTGCATTTGGGGCAGAGCGGGCCGAGCGCCGCCGGCGCCGGCGCGCCCGCCGCCTTCGGCACCACGGACTCCGGCGGTTGCAGAAAGCCGGTTGCGATCATGTGGCGTTCGATCACATCGCCGATCGCAGCCACCAGGGAGCCGACATAGCGCCCGTTGCTCCACTGCCCGCCGCGCGGGTCGAACACCTGCTTCAGCTCCTCGGCGACGAAGGCGACCTCGCCGCCGCGGCGGAACACCGCGCTGACCATGCGGGTGAGCGCCACCACCCACGCGTAATGTTCGAGATTCTTGGAGTTGACGAAAATCTCGAACGGCCGGCGGATGCCGCCCTGTTCGATGTCGTTGATGGTGACGTAGATCGCATGCTCGCTGTCCGGCCAGCGAAGCTTGTAGGTGGCGCCGCTGAGCATCTCGCTGCGCACCAGCAGGTCGGGCGTCGCCGGCGCCGATGCCGGCGATGCCGGCAGGATGCCCTCCGGCTTCGCTTCCAGCACCGAGCCGGTGATCGCGTTGGGGCGGTACGTGGTGCAGCCCTTGCAGCCGCTGCGCCAGGCGTCGAGATAGACTTCCTGGAACGCAGCGAAATCGATCTCCGCCGGCACGTTCACGGTCTTGGAGATGGCGCTGTCCACGTGGCGCTGCACCACCGCCTGCATGCGCACATGCTCGGCCGGCGTCAGGTCCTGCGCGGTTACGAAATGCGCCGGCAGCGGCGCGTCCGCGCCGTGCAGCGCGCGGTAACGGCGCAGCGCGTAGTCGGACACCTCCTCCTCGATCTTCGATCCGTCGGGCTGCGTCACCTTGCGGGTATAGGCCAGCGCGAACACCGGCTCGATGCCGGAGGAGACGTTGTCCGCCAGCAGGGAAACGGTGCCGGTGGGCGCGACCGACGTGACCAGCGCGTTGCGGATGCCGGACTGCGCGATCGCCGCGCGCACGTCGGCGTCAAGCTCGCGGATCGTCGCGCCGGCCAGATAGGCGTCGCGGTCGTACAGCGGAAACGCCCCCTTCTCCTGCGCCAGTTCGACGGAGGCGAGATAGGCGGCGCGGCTGATCTGGCGCGCCCATTCGCCGGCCTGCGCCGCCGCCTCGTCGCCGCCGTAGCGCAGCCCGCACATGATCAGCGCATCGGCGAGCCCGGTGATGCCGAGGCCGATGCGCCGCTTCGCCACCGCTTCCTGCCGCTGCGCCTCCAGCGGGAAGCCGGATACGTCGATCGCATTGTCCATCATGCGCACGGCCACCGTGACCAGCCCGGCGAGTTCGGTCGCGTCGATCGCGGCATGCGGGGTGAACGCATCGCGCACCAGCCGCGCGAGGTTGATCGAGCCGAGCAGGCAGGCGCCATAGGGCGGCAGCGGCTGCTCCCCGCACGGGTTGGTGGCGTGGATGGTCTCGCAATACGCCAGGTTGTTGCGGGCGTTGATGCGGTCGATGAAGATCACGCCCGGCTCGGCATAGTCATAGGTGGCGCGGGTGATCGCATCGAACAGCGCGCGGGCGCGCAGCACCTTGTAGGTACGCCCGCCGAACACCAGCGGCCAGTCGGCATCCGCCGCCACCGCGTCCATGAACCGGTCGGTGGCCAGCACTGACAGGTTGAAGTTGCGCAGCCGCCCCGGCTGGCGCTTGGCGGCGATGAAATCCTCGATGTCCGGATGGTCGCAGCGCATCGTCGCCATCATCGCGCCGCGCCGCGCGCCGGCGGACATGATGGTGCGGCACATCGCATCCCACACGTCCATGAACGACAGCGGGCCGGACGCATCGGCGCCGACGCTGCGCACCGGTGCGCCCTTCGGCCGCAGGGTGGAGAAATCCTGCCCGATGCCGCCGCCCTGCTGCATGGTCAGCGCCGCTTCGCGCAGATTCTCGAAGATACTGCCGAGATCGTCGGCGATGTCGCCCATGACGAAGCAGTTGAACAGCGTCACCTTCCGCCCGGTGCCGGCGCCGGACTGGATGCGGCCGGCGGGCAGGAAGCGGAAATCCTGCAACGCCGCGTAGAACGGCGCTTCCCAGTGCGACGGATCGGCCTCCGCCGCCGCCAGCGCGCGCGCCACGCGCTGCCAGCTATCCTCCACCGTCGCATCGACCGGCGTGCCGTCCTCGGCCTTCAGCCGGTATTTCGCGTCCCAGATCTGGCGCGAAATCGGTGCGACCTGCGACATGGCGGTTCGGGTTCGGGTCTCGATGTTCATGGCGTCGGTCCGCTGCGGCCTCGGTCCCTGCCGTTATGGTCCTGCCCGCCGAGTCTGTCATGGCACTCGGCAACGCAGGCTTTGCATGCCATGCTCCCACGCATCGCGGAGCCGCCCATGCGCCTGTTCCTGCCCGTCGCCCTGCTGCTGGCCGCCCCCCTGCTGGCAGCGCTGCCGGCCCGCGCCGACGATCTGGCGCTGCGGCGCG
>JAKAZX010000323.1 GCA_021826485.1 Pseudomonadota bacterium
ATAGGCTTCATCCAGATAGGCATTGGCGGTTTCGATGGTCAGGCGGCCACCCTCCGGCATCGCGTCGCGGGCGTTGATGCAGAGATTGAGCAGCGCGCTTTCAAGCTGGTTGGCATCGCACAGGGTGGACCAGAGGCCGGCGGCCAGCACCGTCTCGATCTGGATGGCCGGGCCGACGGTGCGGCGGATCAGCTCCTCCATCCCCGCCACCAGCCGGTTGCAGTTGGTCGGCTTCGGGTCCAGCGCCTGCCGGCGGGCAAACGCGAGCAGACGGTGGGTGAGCGCGGCAGCGCGCGTCACCGATGTCATCGCCGCGGTGACATAGCGCGCGATCTCGCCGGTGCGGCCCTGGGCCGCGCGGGTTTGCAGCAGTTCCAGGCTGCCGCCGATGCCGGTGAGCAGGTTGTTGAAGTCGTGCGCGATGCCGCCGGTGAGCTGGCCGATCGCCTCCATCTTCTGCGCCTGGCGTAGCGCCTCCTCCGCCCGCTGGCGTTCCAGCGCCTCGGCGTGCAACTGATCGAGCGCCTGGCGCAGTTCGGCGGTACGCTCCGCCACCCGCGCTTCCAGCCGGTCGTTCACCTCGCGCAGGGCCTGTTCCGCCCGCACCCGTTCGGTCGCGTCGGCACCCTCGACGAACAGGCCGATGACGTTGCCGGCGCCGTCGCGGATCGGCTGATAGACGAAATCCACGAACCGCTCGACGGGCCTTCCGTCCTGCCGCACCAGGATGCGCATGCCGTGGCCGACATACGGCTCCCCGGAGCGATAGACGCGGTCGAGCAGTTCGAAGAAGCCCTGGCCCTGCACTTCCGGAACCGCCACCCGGACCGGCTTGCCGATCACGTCGCGGCACCCGATCAGGCGCAGATAGGCGGCATTGGCGAGGTCGAACACATGCTCCGGCCCGCGCAGCATGCACATGAAGCCGGGCGCCTGCTCGAACATCTGGCGCAGCCGGTCCGCGCTGTCCAGCGCGGCCTGCACCGCCTCCTGCCGCACCCGCGACATCGCCAGGTTGGCGCCGACGCGCGCCAGCAGTTCGCGCGCCGCGAACGGCTTGGTCAGGTAGTCGTCGGCGCCGGCTTCCAGCCCTTCCGCCCGCGCCTCCTCCCCCGCGCGGGCGGACAGCAGGATGACGGGCACGTCCCGCAGCGCCGGGTCGGCGCGGACGGCGCGCAACAGGCCGAACCCGTCGAGACCGGGCATCATCACGTCCGACAGCAGCAGGTCGGGCCGGCGCTGGCGCATCGCCTGCAACGCGGCGACACCGTCCGCGACCGCGACGACCTGGTACCGCTCACCCAGCAGGCGACGGACATACTCGCGCATGTCGGCGTTGTCGTCGGCCAGCAGCACCGTGGCGCGGGCCGCCGCATCGCCGGTCAGGGCCGAGGAATCGGCCGTGTGGCCGCCGATGTCGATGCCGCCGGCGTCGATCTCCGGCAGCCAGTGCAGCGCTTCCTGCACATAGGCTTCGGCGCGCGTCGTGACGCCCGCATCCGTCGTCGCCGCGCCGATGCGCTCGGCCGGAAGATGTGCCGTGCCGAACGGCAGCGCGACCGTGAAGCTGGTGCCGCTGCCCGGCGCGCTCTCCGCCGCGATGTGGCCGCCATGCAGCCGCACCAGTTCATGCACCAGCGCGAGGCCGATGCCGCTGCCTTCGAAACTGCGGCTGCGCTGGCCTTCGATGCGATGGAACCGCTCGAACAGGCGGGGCAGTTCCTCGGGCGGGATGCCGACGCCGGTATCGCGCACGCGCAGCACCGCGTGCTGTCCGTCCGCGTGCAGGGAGACGGCGATTTCGCCGGCGAAGGTGAATTTGAACGCGTTGGACAGCAGGTTGAGGACCACCTTCTCCCACATGTCGCGATCGACGAAGACGGGTTCCGGCAGGGGCGCGCAGTCGATATGCAGCGCGAGGCCCACGCGGTCGGTGGCGGAGCGGAAATTGGAGGCGAGATCGGCAGTCAGCGCCGCCAGATCGGTCGCCTGGTAGCTCGCCTGCACGCGCCCGGCCTCGATGCGCGAGAAGTCGAGCAGCGTGTTGACCAGCTTCAGCAGCCGCAGGCTGTTGCGATGCACGACATCGAGCTGACGGCGCTGGCCGGCGGTGAGCGCGGCGGCGGCATCGTTCAGCACATCCTCCAGCGGCGCCAGGATCAGCGTCAGCGGGGTGCGGAATTCGTGCGAGACGTTGGAGAAGAACAGCGTCTTGGCGCGGTCGATCTCGGCCAGCGCCTCCGCCCGCTCGCGTTCGATCTCGTAGGCATGGGCATTGGCGATGCCGGCGGCGACCTGCCCGGCGACCAGGCCGAGGAAGCCTTCATACGCCGCATCGAACTGGCGGTAGCGATTGAGGCCGACCACCAGGACGCCGGTGCGGCCGGTCTCCCCCTGCCGGGGCAGCGGCAGGGCCACGGCATGTTGCGGCGGCCGATCCCAGGCGCCGGATGGCAGGGCACCGAACGCGGCCCCGCCGACCGGCACGACGGCGGGCGCACCGCTGCGCAGCACCTCGGCGAACGGCCAGACGGCGGCGGCGTCGAGGGCCACACTCTCGGGCGCGGCGGGGTGGCCGGCGGCAATCCCGGTCGCCCCGGCGAGCGTGAGCCGATGGTGTTCCGGGTCCAGCAGGTAGATCAGGGCGAACGGCAGGTCCCGCGGGTTGGTGTGCATGCCGAGCGCCGCGGCACGACAGGCCCCTGCCACCGTGCGAGCCTCGGCGGTGCGGGTGCCGAGTTCCTTCAGCAGCGCGAGCTGGCGTTCGCCGATGATGCGCTGGGTGTCGTCGGTATTGGCGCAGATGATGCCGCCGGTGCCGCCCTGGTCGTTCGGCACCGGGCTGTAGGAGAAGGTGTAGTAGGTCTCCTCCGGATAGCCGTAGCGCTCCATGATCAGCAGCAGGGCTTCGTCGTAGGTGCCTTCGTCGCGCCGCATCGCGGTTTCCGCGCGCGGGCCGACCTGGTCCCAGATCTCCCGCCACACGACGGAGGCGGGCTGGCCGAGCGCCTGCGGATGCTTGCCGCCGACGATCGTCCGGTAGGCGTCGTTGTACAGGTTGATCAGCGCCTCGCCCCACCAGACGAACATCGGCTGGCGGGAGGTGAGAACGATGCGCACGCAGGTCTTCAGGCTCTGCGGCCAGTGCTCCGGCGGGCCGAGCGGCGTCTGCGCCCAGTCGGTCGCCCGCATCAGCGCGCCGAGTTCCCCGCCGCCGGAAAGGGTGTGCGCCGCCTCGGGTCGTTGCGGCATCGCGTCAGTCATGCGGCCGCGATTGCCCGGTGCCGGCCAGGGGGCGGCTGCGGTCATGCCGATGCGGAGGGGTGTAAATTGCGGGCACTCTCGGGACGGCGGCGGGGCGCGTCCCACTATCCAGCATGCCGGTGCCGTCGGACAATCCTATTGTCCGCGAAATCGGGTAATTCTTTCGCTTCATTCCCCATCACGTCCTGCTGAGGCAACCCCCGCCTAACGGCCGTGGCATCGCACGGATCGTTCTGCTCACGGCGATGTTCACCGGCTGGGGCGGCTAATTCGGCATTTGGTCCTTGACGCCCCACCATTTGCTGCCCATGTCCCGGCCAGCCGAGGGAGTGGGACGATGTCACAGGCCGTCGGGCTCATGACCGGGGGTGCCCCGGCCGAGCGCGGGACGCCGCAGACCTTCGCCACGGAGAGTGACCGCGCGCGGCTGACCCCCGCCGCGCTGATCGCCCTGCGCACCCTGGCGCAGGCCTGGAAGCTGACGGCCGCCGAGGCCGCGGGGCTGCTCGGCATCTCCGCGACCACCTGGGACCGGATCAAGGGCCGGGCGTGGAAGCAGACGCTGTCGCAGGATCAGATGATGCGCGCCTCCGCCATGATCGGCGTGTTCAAGGGGCTGCACCTGCTGTTCGCCGACGACATGGCCGACCGCTGGGTGCGGCTGCGCAATGCCGGGCCGCTGTTCGCCAACCTGACGCCGATCGAGGCGATGATCGAGCATGGCATTCCGGGCATGATCGAAATCCGCCAGCACGTGGATGCGTTGCGGGGCGGGCTGTAGCGGGTGGACTATCCCGTCACGCTGCTCGCCGAGCCGCGCGCCGTGCGGCTCGTTTCCACCGCGCGGCTGCGCGATCCGGTGCTGCACCGGCTGCTGGACGATCCGGAAGGCGCCGGCCGGACGGGCGCCGAGATCGAGGAACTGGCCCGCGCCCTGGCCGAGATCGAGGGCGGCACCAGCGCCCGCCAGACGGTGCAGGCATTGCGCAGCAGCGTGTTTCCCGCCGGCCGGCCGCACGCGAATTTCGTCAATGCGGCGTTCGCCTACTGGCGCCCGCGCGAGCGCAACCGCTTCAACGATGCCGGGTTCGGCGCCTGGTATGCCGCCTTCGCGACCCGGACCGCGGTGGCGGAAGTGACCTTCCATCTCGGCCGCGAGCTGGAGCGCGTGCGGGACTGGCACGCGACCGTCGAATGGTCGGAGATGTGGGCGAGTTTCGCCGGCAGCTTCGTCGATCTGCGCGCGGTGCTGCCGCCGCCGCCCTGCCTGCACCCGGATGTCGCGATCGGCTATCCCGCCGGCAACGCGCTGGGCCGGGAGACGCGCGATGCGGGACATAACGGCATCGTCTATCCGTCGGTGCGCGATCCGGGCGGAACCTGCCTCGTCGCGCTGTGGCCGCATGCCGTGCAGTCGGTGACGCAGGGTACGGTGATCCGCGCGGTCTGGCGCGGCACGCCGACCCCGGTGGTCACGACCGGCGCAGGCCGCGCGCCGCCAGCCGG
>JAKAZX010000324.1 GCA_021826485.1 Pseudomonadota bacterium
CCGATCTGCCAGCAGCCGGTCCCGGTAGGCGATCCAGTCGGGCGACGCGGCGGCGAACCGGCCGAGATACTCCTGTTCCGCGATGAACACGCGCGTGGCCGGCCCCCAGGCCAGCACCGCATCGATCGCGGCGACGCCGGATTCCTGCGAATCGACCGCGACCGTCACCGGCACGACCACGCCGACGCGCGCCCCGCCATCCGGGAACACCGGGCGCGGCTCATCGTCCAGGATGCGGCAGATCTCGGCGAACATGTTGGACCCGAGATCGACGATCAGCCCGCCCTTGCCGATGTCGTACAGCAGATCGTCCCACGGCGTCGCGTTCGGATCGTGCGCCAGCGCGCGCGCCGCGTCATAGGCGGCGGCGTTGCGCGCGTCGCGATGCACCACCGCGCCGATCCCCTCCTCCGCCCGGAAGATCAGGCCGAGCGCGGGATGGCGTTCATACTCGCGCAGTTCGGTGTTGCGCAGGACGGCCGACTGGTTCTGCATCAGGCTGACCACCAGGGCGCTGGCAAGCGTGGTCTTGCCGCTCGACTTGTCGTTGGCGAAGATCAGCGTCCGGTTCGTCTGCGCGACCTGCATCGCGCGGCCGCCGCCATCCGGGTGGGAATGCGTCAGGTCCATTGCGTCCGCTTCGGCAATTGCTCGGGCGCGGACAAGACTATCACCCGCGCGGTCAGCCGACCATCATGCGCACGATTTCATCCGGGTTGGCATCTTCCCGCGCCCGCTCCCCCGCATTGACGCCGCGGCGCAGCACCACGATGCGGTCGCTGACCGCGAAGATGTCGGCCAGATTGTGCGAGATGAACACGATGCCGACGCCATGATCCTTCAGCGACTGGATCAGCGCGATTACCTTGCGCTGTTCCGGCACGCCCAGCGCCGCGGTCGGCTCGTCCATGATCAGCACGCGCGCGTTCCAGTGCAGCGCCCGGCCGATGGCAACGCATTGCCGTTGGCCGCCGGACAGCGCGCGCACCGGCCGGTCCAGCCGGTCGAGGCCGATATCCAGCCGGTCGAGCGTGCGCAGCGCCTCCGCCCGCATGCGCCGGCGGTCGATCACCGGCAGGCCGAACCGGCGCGTCATCGGCTCGCGCCCCAGGAACACGTTGGCGCCGACATCGAGATTGTCGGCAAGCGCGAGGTCCTGATAGATCGTCTCGATGCCGCGGGCGCGCGCATCCTGCGGGTTGGCGAAGGCGACGCGGCTGCCCTGATAGTGCAACGCACCGTCATCCGGCGGAAACACGCCGGAGATGATCTTGATCAGCGTCGATTTGCCGGCGCCGTTGTCGCCCGCCAGCGCCACCACCTCCCCGGCATGCAGGGTGAAATCCACCTGCTCCAGCGCATGCACGCCGCCGAACCGCTTGCTGATGCCGCGCGCCTCCAGCAGCGGGGCCGCATCACTCATCGACCCGCCCCCCGCCGAGCCGCCGCTGGCTCTGATCGACCAGGACGGAGATGATGATGACCACGCCGACCGCGACGAACTGCCAGAACGGCTCGACATTGATGAACACGAGGCCGTACTGGATCACGGCCACGATCAGCGCGCCGATCAGCGTGCCGACGATGGTGCCGGAGCCGCCGAACAGGCTGGCGCCGCCGATCACCACGGCGGCGATGCTGTCCAGCAGCAGCGGCTCCCCGGCCTGCGCGGCGCCGGCGGAGAACCGGCCGGTGTAGAGAATGCCGCCGACGCCCGCGCAGACCGCCGACAGCACATAGAGAAGGACGGTGACGCGGCGCACGTTGATGCCGGCGCGCACCGCGGCGGCGCGGTTGCCGCCGATCGCGTAGGTGTACTGGCCGAATCGCGTCTGCGACAGCAGGTAATGCAGCAGCAGCAGCGCCGCCAGCGTCAGCAGCACGATCACCGGCACGCCCGCCAACGTGCCGTTGCCGATGTAGTTCAGCGCGGCGTTGGAGACCGGAACGGTGGTGCCGCCGGCGAGCAGGAACGCGACACCCCGCGCGACGCCGAACATGCCCAGCGTACCGATGAACGGCGGCACGCGCAGGCGGGCGATCAGCAGCCCGTTGACCACGCCCGGCACCATCGCCGCCAGCACTGCGGCCAGGATGCCCGCGATCAGGCCGCCCCCCGTGCCCAGCACCGGCGTCGCGGCATTCACGGCATGCGACAGCACGATCGCCGCCAGCCCCATCGTGAAGCCGACCGAGAGGTCGATGCCGCCGGAGATGATGACGAAGGTCTGGCCGATCGCCAGCAGCAGCGGCGCCACCGTGAACACCGCGATCGAGCGCAGGTTGAACACGTTGCCGATGAAGCTCGCGCCGAACGAGACCTCGGCCCAGATCTCGAACCCCAGGACCAGAACGATCAGGAACAGCCACGCGCGCGCGGCGGCCACTGCCGCGAGCCAGTTGGAGGGTTTGGCGGGACGCCGGACGATCACTGTGTCGGACACGGGCTTCCTCATCAGCGCATCCCCCGGCGCCGGCGCCGGGGGAGCGTTCTGCGGCGGCTATTCGGAATAGAGGAAGCGGCTGACGTTCGGATCGTCCACGTTGTCCTTGGTGATGACGGTGAAGCCGGTGCCGATCGCGGTCGGGATCGACTGGCCGTTCAGATAGGCATGGGCGGCGACCACGCCAAAATAGCCGATCTCCGCCGGGTGCTGGGCGATCGCCATGTCCACCAGACCGCTCTTGAGCTGGCCGACGATGGATTTCGGCGCATCGAACGCCGCCACCTTGATCCGGCCCGCGGCCCCGCCCTGCTTCACCCCATTGGCCGCGCCGAGCGCGGAGAACAGGTTGGCGCCGAACACGCCGGCGAGATCGGGGTTGCGCGCCAGCACGGACTGCAACTGGCTTGCCGCCTTGTTGGCGTCGTCGTCGTTGTACTGCGTCTCCAGCACGGTGATGCCGGGGTGGTTCTTCATCTCATCCTTGAACCCCTCCTCCCGCTGGTCGGTGGTGGAGACGCCGGGCTTGACGTTGGAGACGTAGACCTTGCCCTTGTCGCCGATCGCCTTGGCGAGCGCGCGGGCGGCGATCTGCCCGCCGAGAATATTGTCGGAGGCGACGTAGCTCAGCGGAAAGTCGGCGTCGCCGCTGCCGGTCTGGTATTTGCCGGTGCCGATGAAGGTATCGACGGTGATCACCTTGATCCCGGCGTCGATCGCCTTCTTCAGCGGCTGCACCAGTTGCACCTTGTCGGTCGGCGCGATCAGGATGGCGTCCGGATGCCGCGCGATCACCGCATCCAGCACCGGCACCTGCACCACCGGATTGAAGTCCGGCGCCCCCTGGAACACCAGCGTATCGCCCAGCGCATCCGCCGCCGCCTGCGCGCCCTTGTGCATGGTGATGTAGAACGCATCGGTGGTCAGCCCGGGGATCAGCGCGATCGTCAGCTTCTTGCCGGCGGCATCGGTGGGGGTGGCCAGCGCGCCGATCGCCAGCAGCGCCAGACCGGCACCGAGAACTCTTCGTTTCATCCCGTTTCCTCCTGCTTGTTCGTTGCCCGCGCTGCGTCGAACCCGGTCAGCGCATGGCTGAGCGGGGCGAGCGCGGGATAGACACGGCAATAGATGTCCCGGAACAGCGTCGCGTAGCAAGCGGTCCAGTCCGCGTCGGGGGCGACGGTGTGGCGCGTCTGGTCGATCGCATCCAGCGCCGCCGCCAGATCGGGCCACAGGCCGGCGGCGATGCCGCCCAGCAGTGCGGCGCCCTGGGCGGTCGCCTCCGGCGCGTCGATCACGGTCAGGTCGCGGCCATAGACGGCGGCCTTGATGCGCAGCAGCAGCGCGTTGCGCGTCCCGCCGCCGATCACGCGGATTTCGCCGGGCGGTCCCGCCCCGGGCAGCGCCGACATGGCGTCCACCGCCAGCCGCGCCTCCATCGCCAGCCCTTCCAGCACCGCGCGGAACAGCGCGCCCGCGCCGCTCGCCGCGGTCAGGCCCAGGAAGGCGCCGCGCGCCGCGGTGTCCACCGCGGGGGCGCCGCTATAGGCCAGATGCGGCAGGAACAGCACGCCGCCACTGCCCACCTTCTCCGCCGCCGCGGCGGCGATCAGCTCGGCGCGCGGGCGTTCGCCCAGCAGGCCGATCAGCCATTCGATCGCCCCGCCGGCGCGGTTGATGCCGGCGCCCAGATAGGCGAAGGGCCGGTCCAGCGCGACCATCCCCTGCCAGAAGCCAAGCGAACGGGTAGCGTCGGTCAACAGCGGCCGATCCACGGTGCGCAGCAGCGCCTCCGCCGTGCCGATGCTGTCCAGCAGCACGCCCGGGCGCACCGCCCCCGCGGCGAACCCGCCGACCACGTGATCGTGACCGCCGACCGCCACCACCGGCCGCCCGGCAAGGCCGGTCGCCGCCAGCACCTCCGCCCGCACCGGGCCGAGACGGGTGCCACTCGGGCGGATCGGCGGCAGCAGGGCCGCGTCCAGGCCGGCGCGGCCGAGCAGGTCGGCCGACCAGTCGGCCCGCTGCGTCTCCAGCAGCAGCGTGCGGGAGGCGAGGCTGCGGTCGGTCGCCGCCACCCCGCTCAGCCGGAAGGCAATGTAATCGGCGAGATTGAGCATTCGCCGCGCCCGGGCGAACCCGGCGGGATCGCGGCGGCGGTGCCACAGCAGCTTGCACAGCGTCAGGGTCGGGTCGAGCGGCATGCCGGTGACGGCGAAGATGTGCTCCGTTCCCACCTGCTCGGCGAGCCACGCGGCATCCGGCTCGGTGCGCCGGTCGAACCAGGTGATGGCGGGGCCGAGCGGCCGGTCTGCTGCGTCCAGC
>JAKAZX010000325.1 GCA_021826485.1 Pseudomonadota bacterium
CGGCGCCATGCAGGCGGAAGCGGCGGCGGACATGGCGGCGGTGCGCAGCAGGGTGATCTCATCCCCGTCCAGCACCGCCAGCGGCGCGCCGCTCGCGTAGTCGCTGACCAGGATCAGCCCGCTGATGCCCGGCATGCCCGCGCCCGCCGGCACCGGCGCCATCGCCACCCATTTGACGCTGGCGATACCCTGCCCCGCGGAGGCCGCCGGCATCGCCTGAAAGCCGTGGCCAGGGCCGAGGCTGATGGCCGCCTTCGGCAGGCTGTGGCTCAGCCCCGCGGCATGGTCGCGGAAGGCGCGCAGGACCGCTTCCCGCGCAGCACGGGGGGTGATGCCCAGCGCCTGCACCTCGGCGCGGGACAGGTACAGCAGCGACCCCGCCATCAGGTGCACCGCCGGGCGGCGAACGGGGCCGGCTCAAACGGCGGCGGGGTACCGGTGAGCAGGGCGGCGACCAGCCGCGCCGTGGTCGGCGCCTGCAACAGCCCCACGATGCCGGCCCTGATGACGGCGACGGTGAGCGGCTTGTCCACGACCATGCGGCATCCTTCGGTCAGCCCGGCCCGGCACCTGCAGCGAGCAGGGTGGCATGAGGCATGGAGTCGGGGCGGGAGGCAACCGAGCGAGGTTAGGTGTGTGGGTGAACTACCAGTTCGGCGTGGTGTATATTCGCTTCGTCGGCAGCCATCGCGACTACGACGGGATCGATGCCCAGACCATCTGACGCGGGAGATTGCAATGGATGTGCGCCCGATCCGGACGCAGACTGACCATGAAGCGGCGCTGGCGGAGATCGCGACGCTGATGGAGGCGCGCGCCGGCACGCCGCAAGGGGATCGGCTGGACGTGCTGGTGACCCTGGTTGCCGCCTATGAGGCGGAGCAGGTTCCGGTCGGGCTGCCTGATCCGATCAACGCCATCCTGTTCATGCTGGACCAGAAGCGGCTCAGCCGGCGCGATCTGGAACCGCCGATCGGCAGCCGGGCGCGGGTGGCGGAGGTGCTCAACCGGCGGCGGGCGCTGACGCTGCCGATGATCCGGCGGCTGGCCGATCTGCTGGACATTCCGGCGGCGGTGCTGATTCAGCCCTATGATCTGCGCGGCGCGGCGACGCCGCATCGCCCATCAGCCCACGCGGCCTGACGCAAGCGCCGGCCCCGCCGCACACTGCGCCCCCTCCCGGAGGCCGCGACCCTGTCCCGTTCCGCCCGGCTGCTCGATCTGATCCAGGCGCTGCGGCGGCGGCGGCGGCCGGTGGCGGCGGGCGTGCTGGCGGCGGAGCTTGGGGTGTCGCTGCGCACCGTCTATCGCGACATCGCCACCCTGATCGCCGCGGGCGCGCCGGTCGCGGGGGAAGCAGGCGTCGGCTACGTGCTGCGGCCGGGGTTCTTCCTGCCGCCGCTGATGTTCTCGGCCGATGAGGCGGATGCGCTGATCCTCGGCCTGCGGCTGGCGGCTTCGCGCGGGGATGCGGTGCTGGCGCGGGCGGCGGCGGATGCGCTGGGCAAGATCGCCGCCGTGCTGCCGGCCGACGACGCCGCGGCGGCGGAAGGCAGCGGGCTGCTCGCCTATTCCGGCCGCGTCACGACGCCGCATCTGCCGGTGCTGCGCCAGGCCATCCGCGCCGAGCGGCGGCTGCGCCTCGGCTATACCGACGCCAAGGGCGCGGCCAGCGCGCGGGTGGTGTGGCCGTTCGCCATCGGCTTCTTCGCCGATGCCGAGGTGCTCGCCGCCTGGTGCGAGACGCGGCAGGATTTCCGCCATTTCCGCCTGGACCGCATCGCCGCCGCCGAGGCGCTGCCCGACCGCTACCCCCGCCGCCGCCGGCTGCTGTTCGCGGAATGGCGGCTGCTGCAGGATGCTGACGGAATCTGACACGGCCGGCGCGCACACCCCGCTGTGTCACCCAACGCACGGAGAGCCGCGATGCCGAACCTCAGCCTCATCATCCTCTATGTGGACAGCGCCCCGGCCAGCGCCGAATTCTACACCGGCCTGCTCGGCCGGACGCCGGCCGAGGCGTCCCCGGGCTTCGCCATGTTCCCGCTGGCCGGGGGCGTCGGGCTCGGGCTGTGGACGCGGGGCGGCGTCGCGCCGCCGGTTGCGGCGCCGGCCGGCGGGGCGGAAGTGGCGTTCATGGCGGCGGACGTGGACGCGGTGCATGCCGCCTGGACCGCGCGCGGCCTGACCATCGCGCAGCCGCCGACCGACATGGAGTTCGGCCGCACCTTCGTCGCGCTGGACCCGGACGGGCACCGGCTGCGGGTGTTCGCGCCGCTGGACAGCGCCGGGGCGGGCCGGTAAGCCCGGCCCAGCATGCCGGCCGCCCTGCCCCACCCCGCCCTGTCGGCCTGACGCAGTGGCCCGGCCGGCTGCCCGCTATGTCTGCCAGGCTTGCGGCGCCGTCACGCCGAAATGGGCGGGACGGTGCGAGACCTGCGGCGCCTGGAACACGATCGCCGAGGAGGTGGCGGAGGCGCGGCCGAAGGCTGCCCCCGGCCGCCGCCTGCCCTTCGTCGGCCTGAGCGGGGAGGCGCCGCCGCCGCCCCGCGCGGCAACGGGGATCGCGGAGCTGGACCGGGTGCTGGGCGGCGGCCTGGTGCCCGGCTCCGCAGTGCTGTTGGGCGGCGACCCCGGCATCGGCAAATCGACCCTGCTGTTGCAGGCCGCCGCCGCCCTCGCCCGCGCCGGGCGGCGGGTGCTGTATGTCTCGGGCGAGGAGGCGGTGGAGCAGGTGCGCATGCGCGCCCGCCGGCTCGATCTGGCGGACGCGCCGCTCGGCCTCGCCGCCGCCATCAACCTGCGCGACATCGCCGCCTCCCTGGAAGCCGAGGCCGATGCGGCGCTGGTGGTGATCGACAGCATCCAGACGATGTGGCTGGACAGCGTGGAGAGCGCCCCCGGCTCGGTCACCCAGGTCCGCGCCGCGGCGTTCGAGCTGATCCGGCTGGCCAAGCAGCGCGGCTTCGCGCTGGTGCTGGTCGGCCACGTGACCAAGGACGGCACCATCGCTGGCCCGCGGGTGTTGGAGCACATGGTCGATGCGGTGCTGCATTTCGAGGGCGATCGCGGCCACCAGTTCCGCATCCTGCGCGGCGTGAAGAACCGCTTCGGCGCGACCGACGAGATCGGCGTGTTCGAGATGACCGAGCAGGGGCTGGCCGAGGTCGCCAACCCCTCCGCCCTGTTCCTGGCGGAGCGGCGCGGCAATGTCGCCGGCAGCGCGGTGTTCGCGGGGCTGGAGGGGACGCGCCCGGTGCTGGTGGAGGTGCAGGCGCTGCTGGCCGCCAACCCCGGCGGGGCGCCCCGCCGGTCGGTGATCGGCTGGGAATCGGGGCGGCTGGCCATGCTGCTGGCGGTGCTGGAGACGCGCTGCGGCCTCAGGCTGAACGCCAGCGATGTCTATCTGAACATCGCCGGCGGCCTGCGCATCGGCGAGCCGGCGGCGGACCTGGCGGTGGCCGCGGCGATCGCCTCGGCCGCCGCCGACCGGCCGACCGACCCCGGCCGCGTCTATTTCGGGGAGGTCGGGCTGTCCGGCGAGATCCGCCAGGTGGCGCAGGCGGAGGCACGGCTGAAGGAGGCGCAGAAGCTCGGCTTCACCGCCGCCTGCCTGCCCCGCCGCGTCGCCCGCGGCAACCGCCCGCTGGCCGCCCCCGAGGGGCTGGCGCTGCACGAGATCGGCCACCTCGCCGATCTGGTGGCCAGCCTGCGCGCATAGCGATATATGCGGCGCACAAGGCGGCCGGGCGGGGTGGCGTGAACTGGGTCGATCTGATCGTCATCGGCGTGATCGCGGTGTCCGCCCTGCTTGCGTTCATGCGCGGTTTCGTGCGCGAGGTGCTGGGCATCGGCGCCTGGATTGGTGCCGCGTTCTTCGCCGTCTGGGCCGGCCCGTTCGTGGAGCCGCGCTTCCTGCGCTGGGTCGGGCCGGATTTCGGCAAGCCGGCGGCGCTGGCCGCCATGTTCCTGCTGGCGCTGATCGTGCTGTCGGCCGTGTCCAGCATGGTGGGCGGCGTGGTGCGGATGTCGCTGCTGGGCGGGGTCGATCGCACGCTGGGGGTGGTATTCGGCCTGCTGAGGGGTGCAGCCCTGATCGCCTTTGCCTATATCGCGGCAGGATGGGTGGTGACGGCGGCGCAGTGGCCGCCGGCGGTGCAGGATGCCCGCAGCCTGCCCTATGCCTATGCGGCGGCCGAGTTCGCCGTCGGGCTGCTGCCGCGCGAATACCGCCCCAGCGTGGTGCCCCCGCCCGCCGGGCGGGAGACGCGGGCGGATGAGCTGTTGCGCGCCTTGCCGCAGGGGAAGGCACTCGCCCGCCCGTGAGCGGGCCAGGAGAGACGTATGCACGACGCCGCCGGCCACGACGACAAGCTGCATGAGGAGTGTGGCGTCGTCGGCGTCTGGAACGCCACCGACGCGGCGGCGCTGGCCGCCCTCGGCCTGCACGCGCTGCAACACCGCGGGCAGGAGGCGACCGGCATCGTCAGCTATGACGGCACGCGCTTCCATTCGCATCGCGGCCTGGGCCTGGTCGGCGACAATTTCTCCGACGCCCGCGTGATCGCGGGGCTGCCGGGCAGCCGCGCCGTCGGCCACAACCGCTACGCCACCACCGGCGACACGGTGCTGCGCAACGTGCAGCCGCTGTACGCGGATTTCGAGTTCGGCGGGCTGGCGGTGGCGCATAACGGCAACCTGACCAACGCGACCGCGCTGCGGCGCGCGCTGGTGCGCCGCGGCTGCCTGTTCCAGAGCACGACCGAC
>JAKAZX010000326.1 GCA_021826485.1 Pseudomonadota bacterium
GCGGCGGCGGAGGCTAGCCGGGGCAGGGCGGGTTGGCCAGAAGCCGCAAATATATTGACAGTTCTGTTATATTCGGCGGAAGTGATCGACGGCTGCGGAAGGTTCCGCTGCGCGGCGCCACCAGCCCGGGCCGGCCGAGGCGGCTGCATTTCGGCGCGCACCGGGCGTGCATGCGGGTGCCGGTGCCGGCATGAACGGGGGTGACGATGAACGCCACGTCGTACAATCCTCAAAGGCAGCGCTTCGTCGCCCTGCCGCAGGCGCGGCGATGAGCGGCGCGTTTTCCTGGGTCGGCCTGGCCGGCACCGTCTGGTCGAACCCGTCCAACTGGGTCCAGGGCACGACCTATCCGGCGGGGCCGCCGGGTTCGGGGGACGATGTCGAACTGAATCTGCCCAACGCCGTCATCAGCGGCAGCGGCGCGGCGGCGACGGTTTCGGTATTGCAGAGCGCCACGCTGACACTGACACTGACCGCGACGACCGTCGATCTGCCCGACTCCAGCGGGCCCAGCGTGCCCGCCATCGACCTCGCCGTGCAGAACGGCAACATCAGCGCGAGCGGCGATTTCTTCGTCGGCGCAAACACCACCGTCAGCGCGACCGGCGCCACCCTCAGCGGGCCTTCCGGCACGGGCGAGTTGGGATTCCAGGATTTCGGCGCGGTAACGCTGGCCGGCGACAGCGCATTGAACAGCGCCGTGGTGCTGGTGTTCGGCACGCTCGCGGTGAACAGCGGCACGGTCAGCGCCGGCACGCTGGAAATCAGCGCGTTCGGCGATGCGTATATCTCGCAGCCGGGCGATCTGAGCATCGCCGCCGGCAGCCTGGTCAGCGACACGCTGGCGATCGTCGGTGACCCCTCATTGTCCAGCACCGCCAGCGTCGATGGCGGCACCTGGACCAGCGAGCAACTGCTGGTCAGCGGCGCGACCGCTGCGCTGGTCGCGATCACCGGCGGCGGTTCGGTCGCGGCAACCGGCGGCTTCGCCGTCTATCCCGGCGTGACGGCGGCGCTGATCGTCGGCGGCGCGATCAACACGGTGGGCGGGCTGGTCCGGGGCAGCGGCACGCTGACCGTCGATGGCAGCGGCTCCACCGCCGACGTGACCGGCGACATGGCGGTCGGGTTCGGCGGCGCCGGCTTCGTCACGCTGTCGAACGCGGCAACCGTTACCGTCTCGGGGACGCTGGCGGCGGCAGAGAATTTCTCCACCCTCACCGGGTCGGCCAGCATAGCGGTGGAGAGCGGGGCGTTCCTGCGCGTCAGCGGCGCGACCGAGATCGGCGTCACCGGCACCGCCAATGTGACGATCGGGACGGGTGGCACGCTCGATGCCGGCGGCGGCGTCGATCTGGGCGTCAGCACCGGCGGCGACGGCATCGTCACCGTCGGCGCCAGTGCGGAGCTGGACGTGGAGGCCGGCGGCAGCCTCACGGTGGGCGATGGCGGCAATGCCTCGCTCGACGTCAACGGCGGCACGCTCGCGATCACCAGCGGCAACATCGTGATCGCCAACGCCGCCGGCAGCAACGCCGACATGTCGGTGGAAACGTCGGAGATCAGCACCACCGGCAACATCACCGTCGGGCAGGCCGGCACCGCGACATTGTCGGTCAACCAGGGCGGCGGCATCGCCGCGGTCACGCTCGCGATCGGCAGCGGCACCGACGGCAACGGCGGCTTCGCGCTCGACGGCACTGGTTCGACGGCGGACGTGAACATGCTGACGGTCGGCGCGTCGGGCGTCGGCTCCGTGCAAGTCACCGACAAGGGATTTCTCAGCGTCACCGGCAACGCGAGTTTCGCGACGCAGGCTTCGCCGGTGCAGCAGAGCGGCTCGATCGGCACCAAGGGCAGCCTGATCGTCGCCGGCGTGCTGGATGTCGGCAAGGCCGGCACCGCGGATCTGACGGTGGATACCGAAGGCCAGGTGCAGGCGCCGAACGTGGTCGTGGGCGACACCGCCGGCGCCGCCGGCACGCTGGCGCTGTCGGGTGCGAGCGGCGGCCTCGCCTCCCACCTGCAATTCGGCACGCTGCTGGAGATCGGCAAGTCCGGCAGCGGGGCGCTGGATATTTCCCAGGGCGCGCAGGTGGTCGCGATGGCCACCCATAGCGGGACGGTGGAGATCGGCGTCAGCGCCGGCGCCGCCGGCGACGTGACGCTGAGCGGCGGCGGATCGACGCTGTCGGCGGCGCTGCTGACGCTGGGCGGCGGCAAGTCGGCTGCGGGCGGCAGCGGCACGCTCGCCATCGGCAGCGGCGCGGTGGTCGCGGCCGACACCATGACCGTCTGGGGTGGTGGGCTGGTGACGCTCGGCGGCGGCACGTTGCAGACCAACCCGCTGACCGTCGCAGGCGGGATCAGCGGATTCGGCAGCATCGCCGGGGCGGTGATCAACGATGGCGCGATCGCCGCGGGCGGCGGCGCGCTGACGCTCGGCGGGTCGCTGTCGGGCACGGGAACGCTCTCCATCGGCGGATCGGCGACGCTCGATCTCTCCGGCAGCGTCGCGGCGACGCAGGCGATCGTGTTCGCGGGCACGAAATCGGTGCTCGGTCTCGGCGATCTGTTCACCATGCAGGGCACCTTGTCATCGCTCGCGGCCGGCGATTCGCTCGTGCTGCTCGGCGGCGTCAGCGCGGACGCGGCAACCGTCAGCGGCGGTGCGCTGGTGATTTCCGACGCCGGCACCGCACTGGCATCGCTCGCGCTGTCCGGCGGCAGCGGGCTCAGCTTCGGGGTCACGACCACGGCGGGAACGACCGACATCGCCGTGCTCTGTTTCCTGCGCGGCACCCGCATCGCGACACCGAACGGCGAAGTGCCGGTTGAGGATCTGCGCATTGGCGACCCGGTGCGCACGCTCTCCGGCGCGGCGCGGCCGCTGCGCTGGATCGGCATGGGGCGGACGCTGGTGACGCCGCGCAACCGCGACCGGGCGACGCCGGTGGTGGTGCGCCGCCACGCGCTGGCCGACTACGTGCCGCGCCGGGACCTGTACATCACCCGCGGCCACGCGCTGTTCCTCGACGGCGTGCTGATCCCGGTGGAGGAACTGGTCAACCACCGCAGCATCGCCTGGGATGAGACGGCGCGGGTGGTCGAATACTACCATCTCGAACTCGACAGCCATGACGTGCTGCTGGCCGAGGGTGCGGCGGCGGAGAGTTACCGGGAGGAGGCGAACCACGCGCGGTTCCTGAACGCGGCGACGCGGCCGCCGAGCGGAATGATCGCCCCGTATGCGCCGGTGCTGCATGACGATGCGCTTGTGCGCGCGGTCTGGCGGCGGCTGTCGGAGCGGGCGGGGCGGCTCGATCTGGACTGCACGGCGGACCCGGACCTGCATCTGCTGGCGGACGGCATCCGGCTGAACCCTGAAATGATCCGCGACGGCCATGCGCGGTTCCGGCTGCCGCGTGCCGTGACCGCTTTGCGCATCGCCTCGCGGAGTATGATCCCGTCGATGCTGGGGCTGGGGCAGGACCAGCGGCGGCTGGGCGTGGCGCTGCATCGCGCCACGCTGGGCGGTGTGGCGGTGGCGTGGGACGATGCGCGGCTGACGGACGGTTTCCATGCACCCGAACCGCTGGAGCGGCATCGCTGGACGGACGGCGCTGCGGCGCTGCCGGCGGAGGCGGTGCTGCCGCTGGCGGCGGGCGCCGTGATCGACCTCCACTTCACCGCGGCCCCGGCCTATCCGCGGCCGTTGGATGTAATGGCGGCCTGATCAGTGCATGGGTGCATGTATTGGATTCGACAACTCAAATAGCGCGATCCCAGCCGGGTTCTGATTGCGACATCCTCGCGCGCATGTGAAACCCTGATCCTGCAAGACGGGGGCGGGACATGAGCGTGACGACCATCGACGTCGGCAGCCAGGCGGCGCTCGACAACGCGATCACCTCGATCGACGGGGCGGGGTCCGGCAGTTTCGAGATCGACCTGACGGCGGGGTTCACGCTGACCGCCGACCTGCTGGCGTTCAACCTGCACGGCGGGGTGAGTGCGTCGCTGGTCGGCAACGGCGATACGATCGACGGCGCCGGCCTCTATCGCGGGCTGTTCGTCTATGCCGGCAATGTCACGATCGACGGGCTGACGATCGCCGACACCAAGGCGCAGGGGGGTGCGGGCGGGGCGGGTGCCAGGGGCGGCGCTGGCGGCGGGGCGGGGCTGGGTGGCGGGCTGTTCGTCGCGAGTGGCGGAAGCGTCACGCTGTCCAATGTCAGCTTCAGCGGCGACCAGGCGACCGGCGGGGCCGGCGGCGCGGCGGGGAACGGTCAAGCCGCCGGTGCGGGCGGTGGCGGTGGCATGGGCGGTGCCGGCAGCGACGGCGGCAGCAGGTACAGCGGCGGCGGCGGCGGCGGGTTGGGCGGGGTCGGCGGAACCGGCACCGCGGCTGGCGCGGCGGGATATGTGCCGGGTGCGGCCGGCGCCGGCGCCGGCTCGGCCGGTGGTGGCGGAGGCAACAGCGGCGGCGGCGGTGGCGGCAGCACGAGAGGTGGCGGTGGCGGGGGGGGGATCGGCGGGGGCCGTGGCTTCAGCTCCCTGGGCGGCGCCGGCGGCTTCGGCGGTGGCGGCGGCGGCAACGGCAGCACGGCGGGAACCGGAGGGGCCGGTGGGTTCGGCGGTGGTGGCGGCAGCAGCAGCAGCAGTGGCGGCGGCGGCGGCGGGT
>JAKAZX010000327.1 GCA_021826485.1 Pseudomonadota bacterium
GGACGACGCGCCCACCGCCCGCGCACAGGCCGCGGCGGCCGGGCTGCACGTGGCGCCGCCGGAACCGGCGCACCTCGACGCGCTCGTGCTGTCCCCCGGCATTCCCCACCTTCTGCCGGCGCCGCATCCGATCGCGGCCGCCGCGCGCGACGCCGGCGTGCCGATCCTGTCGGACGCGGACCTGCTGTTCCGCGCGGTTCGCACGGCCGGGTCGCGCGCGCGCTTCGCCGGCATCACCGGCACCAACGGCAAGTCCACCACCACCGCCCTGCTGGCCGAGATCGTCGCGGCGGCACGGCTGCCGGTGGCCGCCGGCGGCAATCTCGGCCCCGCCGCGCTGGCGCTGCCGCTGCTGCCGGACGACGGCGTCTATGTGCTGGAAATGTCGTCCTACATGTTGGAACGACTCGCGCGGCTGCGCTTCGATGCGGCGGCGATGTTGAATCTTTCCCCGGATCATCTCGATCGCCACGGCGACATGGCCGGGTATGCGGCAGCCAAGCGCGGCATTTTCGCCCGCCAGACGGACGCGGATGCCGCCGTCATCGGGATCGACGACGATGCCTCCCGCGGCATGGCGGCTTCGCTGGGGCGGCGGGTCGTCACCATTTCCGGCATGGTACCGGCGGATGTGTTCGCCGACGGCACGCTGCTGCGCGACGCCGCCGGCCCGATCGCCGACCTGGCCGGCGCGCCGGCGCTGCCCGGAACGCACAACGCGCAGAACGCCGCCGCCGCCGCGGCACTGGCACTGGCGCTCGGCATCCCGCGCAGTGCGATCGCGGCCGGCATCGCGGCGTTTCCCGGCCTGCCGCACCGGCAGGAGCGGGTCGGCACGCGCAGCGGCGTGCAGTTCGTCAATGACAGCAAGGCCACCAATGCCGATTCCGCCGCGCGGGCGCTGGTCTGCTACCCGCGCGTGATCTGGATCGCGGGCGGCATCGCCAAGGCGGGCGGCATCGCGCCGCTGGCGCCGCTGTTCCCGCGCGTCGCCCACGCCTTCCTGATCGGCCGCGACGCCCCGCAGCTTGCCGCCACGCTCGCCGGACACGGCACGCCGCACACCGTATGTGAGACGCTGGAGCGTGCGGTGCCGGCGGCCTTTGCTGCCGCGCGCGCCGCCGGCGTCGGCGTTGTGCTGCTGTCGCCCGCCTGCGCCAGCTTCGACCAGTTCAGCGGCTTCGATGCGCGCGGCGATCGCTTCCGCACGCTCGCCCAGACATTGGCGGAGGCCGCGTGATGCCGACGCTGTCGCGCGCCGACACCTCCGTCCTGGGCCGCTGGTGGTGGACGGTGGACCGCTGGACGCTGCTGGCGATCGCGACGCTGATCGGCTTCGGCTACGTGATGATGCTCGCCGCCTCCCCCGCGGTCGCCGAGCGCATCGGCCAGGCGCGCGATGTCTTCATTCTCAAGCAGGTGTTCTTCCTGGCGCTGGCCGGGCTGATCGTGGTCGCGGTGTCGCTGCTGTCGCCGCGCGGCGTGCGGCGGGTGGCGCTGGTGGGCTGCGCCGGCGCGCTGGTGCTGACCGCGCTGACGCTGGTGATCGGCGTGCAGATCAAGGGCGCGACGCGCTGGATCGCCCTGCCCGGCCTGTCGCTGCAGCCGAGCGAGTTCCTCAAGCCCTGTTTCGCGATCGTCGCCGCGTGGCTGATCGCGGAGGGCAAGCGCGGCACGCTGCGGTTCGGCACCGGGATCGCCTGCGCCGTCTATCTGCTGATCGCGCTGCTGCTGAAGTCGCAGCCGGATATCGGCATGCTGGCGGTGGTGACCGGCGTGTTCGTGCTGCAACTGTTCATCGCCGGCCTCAATCTGGTGATCTTCGGCGGCGTCCTCGGCATGGTCTGCGCCGCCGCGGTCGGCGCCTATGCGCTGTTCCCGCATGTGCAGAGCCGCGTCGCCCGCTTCCTCGATCCCGCGGTCGGCGACCACTATCAGGTCAACCGCGCGCTGGAGGCGTTCGGCGCCGGCGGCCTGCTCGGCCGCGGCCCGGGCGAGGGCCATGTCAAGGACGTGCTGCCCGACGCCCACGCGGATTTCGTGTTCGCCGTGGCGGGCGAGGAATTCGGCATGATCGTCTGCCTCGTCATCCTCGGCGTGTTCGCCTTCATCGTGCTGCGCGGCCTGCTGCGGCTGCTGGCCGAGGGCGACATGTACGTGGTGCTGGCCGCCACCGGCCTGATCGCAAGCTTCGGGTTGCAGGCCTTCGTCAACATGGGTTCGACGCTGCACCTGATCCCGACCAAGGGCATGACGCTGCCGTTCATCTCCTATGGCGGTTCCTCGGCCATCGCGATCGCGTTCGGCATGGGCCTGCTGCTGGCGCTCACCCGCCGCCGCGGGCCGGGAGAGCAATTGTGAGGGCGCCGCGCGTCCGCAGCGTCGCGATCGCTGCCGGCGGCACCGGCGGACATTTCTTCCCCGCCGAGGCGCTGGCGGCGGAACTGGTCCGGCGCGGGCAGCGCGTGGTGCTGCTGACCGATGCGCGCTCCTCCGGCCTCGCCTCGGCGGTGTTCGAGGGGCGGGAGCGGTTCGTGCTGCGCGGCGCCGGGATCGCCGGGCGCGGCGTGGTGCGGGCGACGGCCGCGGCGCTTGCGCTCGCGCTCGGCACCGCGCAGGCACGCGCGGTGCTGGGGCGTCTGAATGTCGGCGTGCTGGTCGGGTTCGGCGGCTATCCCTCGGTCGCCCCGGTGCTGGCCGCGCGGCTCCTGCGCCAGCGCCCGGCGATCCTGCTGCACGAGCAGAACGCCGTGCTCGGCCGCGCCAACCGCATGCTGGCGCGCCGCGCCGACCTGCTGGCGCTGAGCCATGCAACGACCGCGCGCGTGCCGGACGGCGTGCGCACCGCGATCACCGGCAACCCGGTGCGCCCTGCCATCGCTGCGCTGGCCAATGCGCCCTATGCGGCGCCGGACGGCACCATCCGGCTGCTGGTGCTCGGCGGCTCGCTCGGCGCGCGGGTGCTCAGCGATGTGGTGCCGGCGGCGCTGGCGATGCTGCCCGCGGCACTGCGCGCACGGCTGCACGTGACGCAGCAATGCCGGCCGGAGGACCTCGCGCGGGTGCGTGACGCCTTCGCCGCGGCGGCGATTCCGGCCGAGCTGGCGGCGTTCTTCCCCGATGTGGCGGACCGGCTGGCGGCGGCGCATCTGCTGATCGCGCGCGCTGGCGCCTCCACGGTCGCAGAGCTGGCCGTGATCGGCCGGCCGGCCATCCTGGTGCCGCTGCCGCATGCGATCGACGATCATCAGACGGCGAATGCCCGCGCGCTGGCTGACGCCGGGGCGGCCTGGCCGATGCCGCAGCCGGGCTTCACGCCGGCCACCCTCGCCGCGCGGCTCGCCGCGCTGCTGGACGATCCGGCAGGCCTTGCCGCCGCCGCCGCACGCGCCGCCGGATGCGGCCATCCCGGTGCCGCGGCGCATCTGGCCGACGCGGTCGAATTGCTGATGGCCAAGGAGCGCGCAGCATGAGGGCCCTGCCGCTCTCCATCGGCACCATCCATTTCGTCGGCATCGGCGGAATCGGCATGTCCGGCATCGCCGAGGTGCTGCACACGCTCGGCTATTCCGTGCAGGGCAGCGACATCGCCGACAGCGCCAATGTGCGCCGGCTGCGCGATGCGGGCATCCCGGTCGCGGTCGGCCATGTCGCGGAGAATCTCGGTACCGCCCAGGTCGTCGTCGTCTCGACCGCGGTGAAGCCCGACAATCCGGAGGTGCGGGCGGCACGGGCGCGGCTGATCCCGGTGGTGCGGCGGGCGGAGATGCTGGCGGAGCTGATGCGGCTGCGCTGGGCGATCGCGGTCGGTGGCACGCATGGCAAGACCACGACCACCAGCCTGGTCGCCGCGGTGCTGGAGGCCGCCCATCTCGATCCCACGGTGATCAACGGCGGCATCATCAACGCCTACGGCACCAACACGCGGCTCGGCAGCGGCGACTGGATGGTGGTGGAGGCGGACGAGAGCGACGGCAGCTTCCTGCGCCTGCCGGCCACCATCGCGGTCGTCACCAACATGGACGCCGAGCATCTGGACCACTGGGGCAGCGCCGAGGCGATGGCGCAGGGCTACGAGCATTTCGTCGAGAATATCCCGTTCTACGGCTTCGCGGTGCTGTGCATCGACCACCCGGCGGTGCAGCAGATGATCCCGCGCCTGTCGGACCGCCGCATCGTCACCTACGGCTTCTCGCCGCAGGCGGATGTGCGGGCGGAGCGGATCGTCGCCGACCGGCTGGGTGCGACGTTCGAGGTGGCGGTGACCGACCGCGCGCGCAACCGCGGCCGTCGGCTGGGCCCGTTCCGCCTGCCGATGCTCGGCCAGCACAACGTGCAGAACGCGCTCGCCGCCGTCGCCATCGGCGCGGAAATGGAGATCGACGACGGCGTGATGCGCAGCGCCTTCGCCGCCTTCCGCGGCGTCAAGCGCCGCTTCACCAAGACCGGCGAGGCCGGCGGCATCACCGTGATCGACGATTACGGCCATCATCCGGTGGAGATCGCGGCGGTGCTGAAGGCGGCGCGGCAGGCCGGCGCGCGTGACGTGGTCGCGGTGGTGCAACCGCACCGCTACACGCGGCTGGCCAGCCTGTTCGAGCAGTTCTGCACCTGCATGAACGATGCCGGCACCGTCATCGTCGCCCCGGTCTATCCGGCCGGCGAGGCG
>JAKAZX010000328.1 GCA_021826485.1 Pseudomonadota bacterium
CCGTCAGCCAGAACAGCAACAGCGCGCCGGCGGCGCAGGCGGCCAGGAACAGGAATGCCGCGTCATAGCCCCACAAATCCACCACATACCCCGCCACCGCGTTGCTGAGCGCCGCCCCGAGGCCCCAGGCCGCGGCGGCCACACCCTGCGCGAGATTGTAGCGGCCGGTGCCTTCGGTCAGGTCCGCCACCACGATCAGGAACAGCGCGCCGAAAATGCCGGCGCCGACCCCGTCGAGCAACTGGATCGCCACCAGCGCCACCGGATCATGCACCATCGTATAGAGCACGCCGCGGATCGGCAGCACCGCGAACCCGGCCAGGAAGATGCGCTTGCGCCCCCAGCGATCCGCCTGCCGGCCGACCAGGATCGCCATCGGCACCATCGCCGCCTGCGCCGTCACGATGCAGGCGGCGATGAACAGCGCCCCGTCCTGCTGGTGCGTGCGCGCCAGCTTCTCGCCCAGCAGCGGCAGCATCGCCGCATTGGCGAAGTGGAACAGCGTGATCGCGGCGATGAAGGCCAGCAGCGCCGGGTTGCGCAGCAGCACGCGCAGCCCCCGCGGATCGCTGCGCCCGCGGTCGCCGTCATCGGCACCACGCGCGGCGGTATGGTCGATGTCGCCGGGGCGGATCGCCAGCAGCGTCGGCAGCACGCACACCGACAGCAGCGCCACGATCCACAGCACCGCATCGGGCGCGATGAAACTGCCCGCAAGCCCGGCGGCAATGGCGGTCAGCACGTTGCCGGCATGGTTGAATGCCTCGTTGCGCCCGACCCGGGCGGTGTAGCGGGCGCGGCCGACGATGCCGAGGCTGACCGCCGCGACCGCCGCGGGAAACGCCGCGTCGGCGACGCCGTTCACCGCCTGCGCCACCGCCACCGGCCAGAACGCCGGCCAGGCCGCCATCACCGCGGCCGCGATCGCAACCGCCACCGCCCCACCGCCGATCAAGGCCCGCTTGGCCCGCAGCCCATCCGTCAGCGCGCCGGCCGGCATGCGTGTCAGCACCGTCGCCAGTCCGCCGATGGTCAGCACCATCCCGGCCCGCCCGGCATCCCAGTGCCGGGAACTGGTCAGGAACACGGCCAGGAACGGCCCGATGCCGTCCTTCACGTCGGCCAGCAGGAAGCTGAGCCAGTCGAGCGGCGCGCGGTTGCGGTCGCCGGGAGAGACATGCCGTTGCATACGGAAACAAGACCGCAATCTGCGTGCCACGCCACGACGCTCCACCGATCCGCGGGTTTCGCGCCGGACACCGTCCGGTCAGACGACGCCGGCTGACGGACCGCCGGACGGCTGGCGATCCGCCAGGGCCGCCACCCATCGCCTGCCGCCGCGTTGCACGCCGGGGACGCCTGTGCGAGCCTGACTGAAACGCACGGGCGCAAGTCCCACTGTTCCGGAGGAACGATCCCGACAATGAACAAGCTGTCACGTCGCGCCGTGCTCGGCGCCGCCGCCGCGACCGCCTCCCTCCCGCTCGTGCACATCCGCAGCGCCGCGGCTGCGGGAAAGCTGACGCTGGGGCTGTGGGACCACTGGGTGCCGGCCGGCAATGCGGCGATGCGCAAGATCATCGAGGGCTGGGCGGACAAGAACAAGGTCGAGGTTTCGATCGACTTCATCACCAGCGTCGGCAACAAGAACCTGATCACCATCGCCGCCGAGGCGCAGGCCCGCACCGGGCACGACGTGCAGGCCTTCCAGGCGTGGGACGTCCACAACTACCAGCAGGAGCTGGAGCCGATGGACGACGTGGTGGCGCCGCTGATCGCCAAATACGGCAAGGTCAACCCGGTCAACGAATACCTGTCGAAGATCGGCGGCCACTGGCTGGCCGTTCCGTCGAGTTCCGGCACCCAATACAAGCCCTCCAGCGCCCGCATCAGCTTCTTCCGGGATGCCGGGCTGGACGTGCAGGCGATGTACCCGGCGCGGCCGGAGCACACCGCGCTGTCCGACCAGTGGACCTGGCAGAAGATGCTGGAACTGGCGCCGAAGGCGCAGCAGGCCGGCCTCGCCTTCGGCCTCGGCCTCGGCCAGACGACCGATTCGGTGGATTTCGTCGGCGCCCTGTTCCACGGCTACGGCGCGGAACTGGTGAACGCCAAGGGCGAGATCACGGTGGACAGCGACCCGGTGAAGCAGGCGCTGGAATACATGGCGAAGCTGGCGCCGCACCTGCCGCCCGACGTGTACAGCTACGACGATGCCTCCAACAACCGCGCGTTGATCTCGGGCAAAAGCGCGCTGATCTTCAACCCGCCCTCCGCCTGGGCGGTCGCGGTGCGCGACAACCGGCCGGTCGGGGAGGATTGCTGGACCTTCCCCAACCCGTCCGGGGAGAAGGGCCGCTTCGTCCCGTATCTGCCGTATTCCTGGGGCATCTGGTCGTTCGCAAAGAACAAGAGCGCGGCGAAGGATCTGCTGAGCTTCCTGTGCCAGCGCGAACAGGTGGAGGCGCTGTGCACCGCGGTCGATGGCTACGACATCCCGCCGTTCCTCAGCATGGCCGATTTCGACGTCTGGGCGAAGGTCGGGCCGCCGCTCGGCACCGTGTACAACTACCCGATCCGGCCGTGGCACAACGCCACGCCGTCGATCGCCGGCTTCCCGGCGCCGCCCGACATCGCCGTGCAGATCTACAACCGCGCCACCATGACCACGATGGTCGCGAAGATGACGCAGGGCGGCCAGTCGATGAAGGACGTGATCGCCTGGGCCAAGGATGAGCTGGAGGGTTTCACCCGCTGATGCGCCGCTTCCTGCAGCGCCGCTCCACTGTCGCTTTCCTGATGTGCCTGCCGCTGATCCTGCTGATCGGCGGGCTGGTGGTCTATCCGGCGCTGTACGCAATCTATCTGGCGATGCTGAACAAGCGGATGACGCAGTTCGTCGGCCTCGGCAATTTCGAATTCCTGCTGCGCCGGGCCACGTTCCATCTGGTGATGTTCCAGAGCTGCCTGTTCGCGGTGACGGCGGTGGCGGCGAAGGCGCTGCTGGGTTTCCTGCTCGCGCATCTGATGCACGTGATTCCCGGCCGGCATCAGCGCATCTGGCGCGGCCTGCTGCTGATCCCGTGGGTGGTGCCGCTGGCGCTGTCCACGCTCGGCTGGTGGTGGCTGTTCGATCCGTCGTACTCGGCGTTCAACTGGCTGCTCGCCAAGCTCGGCGCGCCGACCGTCCCGTGGCTCGGCGCCACCGGGTGGGCGCGGTTCTGCATGATCCTGGTGAACACCTGGTACGGTACGCCGTTCTTCATGATCATGTACCTGGCCGCGCTGAAATCCGTCCCCGAGCAGTTGTTCGAGGCGGCGGCGATCGACGGCGCCGGGGCATGGGGCAAACTGCGCTTCGTGACGCTGCCGATGATGCGCAACATCATCAGCATCACCGTGCTGTTCAGCCTGATCGTCACCTTCGCCGACTTCACCATCGTGCGCATCCTGACCAATGGCGGTCCGCGCGACACCACGCACATCTTCGCCACCTATGCGTTCCAGATGGGCATCCAGTCGGGCGACATCCCGCTGGGCGCGGCGACCAGCCTGTTCATGCTGCCGATCCTGGCGGTCGCCAGCTTCTTCATCCTGCGCGGCGTATCGCGGCGCGACCGCGAAATGGCGGCGGCATGAGCGCCGCCGCCAGCGCCGCCGGCACCGCTGCCACGCGCCGGCGGCGTGTGCCCAGCCTCGCGCGGCAGCGGCGCTGGGCGCTCTGGGGCGCCTATTCCGCGCTCGGCGTGTTCGTGTTCATGTTCCTGGTGCCGCCGTTCTACATGCTGGTCACCAGCCTGAAGACCTCGGCGGAGATTTCCGAGCAGCGCACCAGCCCGTGGCTGGTCGCGCATCCGACGCTCGCGAACTACTTCGACCTCATCAGCAACGACAACTTCCGCAGCTTCTTCCTGAACTCCGCGAAGGTGACGATCTGCGTGGTGGCGCTGTCGATGGTGATTTCCGTGCTGGCGGCATTCGCGCTGGCCCGCATGCGCTTCTTCGGCAGTTCGGTGCTGGCGACCGGCGTGTTCCTGACCTACCTGATCCCGGATTCGCTGCTGTTCATCCCGTTCTTCCGCATCATCGGCAAGCTCGGGCTGGTCAACAACGCCTGGGCGATGGTGCTGATCTACCCCACGCTCGCGGTGCCGTTCTGCACCTGGATCATGATCGGCTATTTCGCCTCGATCCCGAAGGAACTGGACGAGGCGGCGCTGATCGACGGCGCGGGCTGGCTGCAGATGCTGTTCCGCATCTTCATCCCGGTCGCCATGCCCGGCATCATCGCAGCGACGATCTTCGCCTTCACCGTCAGTTGGGGCCAGTTCATCTATCCGCTGGCCTATCTGTACAGCTCCGACCAGATGGTGCTGACGGTCGGCATCATCAGCGACCTGATCCGCGCCGACGTGTTCCAGTGGGGCAAGATCATGGCCGGATCGCTGATGGCCGCGGCACCGCCGGTGGTGATCTACGCCTTCCTGATGGACTACTACATCGCCGGATTGACGGCGGGCGCGACCAAGGGCTGAGCAGGGGTGCGGCGGGCCAGCAGTTCGGCCACCGCGGCGCGCAGGTCGGCGCCGCGGAACGGCTTGCGCAACTGCGCCTGCGCGGCATCGCTGCCGGCGCCGATCTCGGCATAGCCGC
>JAKAZX010000329.1 GCA_021826485.1 Pseudomonadota bacterium
GGCGAACGAGGCCGCGGCCGCCCAGGACCTCCTCCGCGATCTCGATCGGGCCTGGCAGGTCGCGCGCGCTTCGATCGGCAAGCGGCGCAAGAACAGCCGCGCCGCCACGGCGGTCGATATCCTGGCGGCAACCCCGATCATCTCCGCGAAATCGCTCGCCGACCGCCTCGGCATGAACGTGGCGAACGCCCACGCCCTGCTCGGCGAGCTGCTCGAGGCCGGACTGGTCGTCGAGCTTTCGCGCCGCAGCAAGCGGCGGCTGTTCGGCCTGTCGGGAATGGGTCGCATGCGCGACTACGTGGCACCGCCGCGCCGGCCGCAGCCGGGGAGGGGGAGGGGGCGGCCTCGGATCGAGCCCGAAATGCCACATTCTGCGCCGCCCGCCGAGCTTCCGCCGGCGCCATCCGGTGGCGTCCTGCCCCGGCTCGCGTTCGACTTCAGCGATCTGGAAGAGGCCATGGCGGCAGCCGATGCCGCGATCCGCGAAACCAGGATCAGCCTCGATCGGATCCGTAATGCCGGACGGCCGGAGGAGGCCGATCATCGACAACTGGGGGACGAAGAAATCCGATGACGTCCAGCGCCGCGACCTCCTCGAGAGCGTAGACGGCCGCCATCAACGCCGATCAACAACAGTCACCACCCAGCTGCCCGTCGACCGCTGGTACGGTATCATCTGCAAGCCGTGCTTGAGGCCGGGGACATGGACCGATGGCCCGCGGGGCCGGTACTCTTGAGGGCAGAGCGTCGGCTGTCATCTGAACAACGCCGCCTTTATAAACCAAAGGCTGAAAAATATTGAATTTCTGCCGATCTGCGAGCAGAATTGCTGGCGGTTTCGATCACTGGCGAGGGTGATATGGCAGGCATGGGTCTCGAGGTTTTGGCGCGGATCAAGACGGTTTCCGACATGACCACGGCGTTCCGGAGCGAGGAGCGCTGTCGGCATCTGCTTGAACAGATGGTTTGGCCGCGCGGCCGACTGTGCCCGGTGTGCGGCTATCGGGAATCGACTGCCCTGAGAGGCCGCGATTGCGGCGGAACCCGCCGCCCAGGCCTGTATCAATGCGCGAACCCGGAATGTCGGCACCAATTTACCGTGACGACGCGGACACCGCTGCACGCGACGAAACTTCCGCTGCGCATCTGGCTGACCGCCATGTGGCTGATCCTGCAATCGGACAAGGGAATCTCGTCGATCCGGCTGGCCGAGATGCTGGGCGTCAGCCAGCCCACCGCCTGGCGGATCGGCTACGCGATCCGGCTCATGCTTGCCCGCGAGCACCAGTTCGGCGGTATCGTCGAGACCGATGAATTCTACATTGGCGGCGCGCTGCGGAAGGATCGCGACAGCCCGAAGCCCGGGCGCGGACGCAAGGGTCAGCCCAGGACGACGAAGCGTCTGGCCCTGTGCGTGGTCGAACGCCCGCATGAAATGTCCCCTGGCGCAGCGGCCGGCAGCGCTCGCGCCCGGTTGATCGAGGATCGGTCAGCCAAGGCAATCGGAGGCGCTCTGGCGGAAAACCTAGATCTCGGCTCTCACCTGATGAGCGACGAATGGGGCGTCTTCTCGGCGATCGGCCACAATTTCGCCGCCCATGATGCGGTCGGTCATGATCGCCAGGATTTTGTCCGGGGCATGGTCCATGTGAACAGCGCCGAAGGATTTTCCGATCGGGTTCGACGCACCGTCGTCGGGGTGTTTCATCACATCAGCCCAGCGCACGCCGATCTCTACTTCAACGAAAATCGGCTTCCGATGGTCGCAGCGAACCGTCGCCGGGCAAGCCATTCGTCAGACGCGCAAGGGCCGGACCAAGGTCCAGACCCTGTGGGATCGAATTCCGACAGCTTTACAGCTTCCCGCCGCGTTCCAATCCATCGTCGGCCGTCAATTGCGCCGCACCCGTCAGGGCAGCATCATCATCAAATGCCACGTTGCTGCCTTTGGTTTATAAAGGCGAACAACGCTAAGTACGAACGTATCGAGAACGGACGATCTCACGCGGTCAGCCTGTCGCGGCTGAGGTTGAGTTGTCTGCGCTGGCCTGCGGTCGCGGCGGCGCGGTCCCACAAAAAATCGCCGGAGAAACTGATGTGCTCCCAGGTGAGCGGCGAGGTGTGGACAAGCAATTCGGCTGGTATCGCCTGGTTGCGGCTGTGCAGGTGATCGATGGCGTCGGCCAGATAGGTCGTGTTCCAGTAAACGATGGCGGCGATTACCAGGTTCAAACCCGAGGCGCGGAACTGTTGCGCGTCGGGACCACGGTCGGCGATGCGCCCCTGCTTGAACGTGCAGATTACCTGCGCGAGCGCGTGGCGCTGCTCGCTCTTGTTCAGGCCGGCCTGGCAGAGCTGCCGGAGTTGCGGAGATTCCAGCCAGTCGAGCATGAACAGGGTTCGCTCAATCCTTCCCAACTCCTGCAGGGCGAGATCGAGTTGGTTCTGACGCTGGAATGCCGCGAGCCGCTTCAGCATCGCCGACGGCATGACGGTGCCCGCCTGCAGCGACGACCAGACGGAGCACTTCGGCCCAGTGCTCGCGAATGACATCGACCCGAATGCGCCGCCCGAACAGCGGCTGCAGCTCCTTGTAGGTAGTCGCGGGTGTGATGCTCGCGAGCTTGCGGTCTGGAAAGTCGCGCAGGCGCGGGCAGAACCGAAAGCCCAGCATGGCGCAGAGGGCGAACACATGATCCGATGCACCGCCGGTGTCGGTATAGTGCGTGCCAATCTGCAATGCCGTGCCGTGGTGCATCAGGCCGTCGAGCACGTAGGGAGCTTCGTGGCTGGTCGCCGACATCACGCGGACGCTGTAGGGTCCGTGCTGGTCCGAGACGTGGGTATAGAATTCCAGGCCCGGATCGTGGCCGTAGCGCGCGTTCACCTCCCCGGCGGCATTGCCACGCTTGGCCGAACGGAAGAACTGTCCGTCGGAGGCCGAGGTGGTGCCGTCGCCCCAGATCGCTGCAGCCGGCAAAGCGTGGTGGGCATCGATGATCTTGGCCAACGCCGCCTTGTAGGTCTCGGGACGAATATAGGCATCGGCGGTCCAGATCAGCTTATCACGCGTGACGCCCTGGCTGGCGGCCGCCATGCGGCCGAGCCCGAGATTGGTGGCATCCGCCAGAATCACCGCGAGCAGCGCGTTCTCATCCTCGCAGTGTTCGCCGGTGCGCAGATTGGTGAAGACCGACGCGAAGCCGGTGGCACGGTTCACTTCGTGCAGCAGCGTCGGTGACGCGCACGCGCGGCATTATCGCTTCGATGCCGTCCGCAAAGGCTCGTGCCTCCGGCGTGGTGGTCGGCTTCACTGGTGCCACATGCAAGCGGCCGTCACGGAACGTGACGCCGTCCAGCGCACCCCGCTGCAGTTGACGTGCAAAGCGCTTCAGCCGGCGGTCGAGTTCGGCGGCCTTCGCCGTCAGCCACTCATCCGCGCCCGCGGGCAGTCCGAGCGCCGCCGCGGCTGCCGGCACGGCGGGGGACGGCAGGAGATAGCTGTCGAACCGGCGATAGTTGGACGATCGCTCGACCCAGATATCCCCCGAGCGCAGTTTGTCGCGTAGTGTGGCCATTACCGCGGTCTCGTAGAGGCGCCGGTTCGGCGCGTCGCCCTCCATGATCAGCCGGCGCCACGCCTTGCGGAAAGGCATCGGCGCGTCCGCGGGTACTTCTCGTTTGCCGGTCCGGTTCAGATCGGCAAGCAGGTTCAGTGCCGCCAGCATCGGATCGGCGCGCCGCACGGCACGGAACTGCAGGGCTTCAATCAGGTCGGGTGCGAATTTGCGCAGGGTCTTCCAGCGATCGGCGGCACGGAGCAGCGGATCCTCATGGGCCAGATCCGCCAGGACCTCGACCTCGCCGCGCACGCGCAGCAGCTTCGCCCAGCCGACGGCATCGTCGACGACCTCGAAGGCATCGCGCTCCTCGGCCTGCGCTGCGGCGAGCGCATCGATCGTGCCGTGGAACAGCCGCATCAGCCGACCGACATCACGGGCACTCGCCGCATAAAGCCGTCGCGTGGCATTGCGTGCTTTGGTGAACAATCCGCCGACCAGCTTGTCAGCCATATCCAGCACCGCGTCGGTGAGATGCGCCTCCAGATCGAGGACCGTGGCGACGAGGATCGCGTGGCGTCGGCGGGCAGCATAGCGGCCAAGTTGGTGGGCGTCGGAAGCGTAGCCCTCCCGGATAAACTGGCGCAGCCGCTCCTCGTGGATGCGGGCGATGATCTCGGGCGACAAGCCGATATCGCGCACGCGGCTCCGTCGCTCGAGCAGTTCACGGATGTGATCTGCCTTCGGGGCGACTGGGATCGCCTTGACCCAGGCAAACGGCGTCATGTTCAGCGTCGGGTCGAACGTAAGCAGCCGTTCAAGCTCGACCGTCTGGGTCTCGGCTATGCCGGCAAGCAGTGCATCCGTTGCCTGCCGGCGGGCTCGGGCTCTACCGGCAATGGCCGCGCGCTCGATGACGCGACTGGCCGGCAGGATGATGTTCGCCGCGCGCAGCGCGGCGAACACCGCGGCGGCGATGGGGTGACTGTAGCGCGACAATCTGGGTGAGAAGGAGCGACAATCAGCATGAGAAAAGCTGACGGCGACGGGGGCGAGGATATGTGTTTTGAGTTGGATGGCAAGTG
>JAKAZX010000330.1 GCA_021826485.1 Pseudomonadota bacterium
TGTCACTGCCGTTTGCGCCGCCGGCGATCGCGGCCACGCAGGGACGGCGCGAGACCCACAACGCGCAGCGCCGGTTCGTGACCGAAGCGACGCGCGCGGCGCTGCCGGGCTGCGCGGCGCTGGCCGAGGCATTCCAGGACGAGGCGACAATCGGCCTGATCGGCGACCTGACCGGAACAGATCTCACTGGGGCGTCGCTGCGGATCGAATGCTGCCTGGATACCGAAGGATTCTGGCTGGAGCCGCACACCGATATCGGCGCCAAGCGATTCACCATGCTGATCTATCTGTCGCGACATCCGGACGCCGCAAGCTGGGGCACCGATCTGCTGGACGCCGCCGGCACCGTGCTCGGCCGCGCCTCCGGGACGTTCAACACCGGGCTGGTATTCATCCCCGCAGCGGATACCTGGCACGGGTTTGCGCCGCGACCAATCGCCGGGGTGCGGCGGAGCCTGATCGTGAATTACGTGGGCCCGGAATGGCGCGCCCGCGACGAACTGGCCTATCCCGGTCACCCGGTCGCGTAGCCCGGCGGGGCCTCAATCAGCCCAGGATGATTTCCACCCGCCGGTTCTGCGGCTCCCGCGCGCCGGGCGCGGTCGGCACCAGCGGATGGGTCTCGCCGAACGCGCGGATCACGATGCGGCCCGGGGCTACGCCATCATGCGTGAGCTGCCCCGCGACCGCGGTGGCCCGCCGCCGCGAGAGCGCCTGGTTGTAGGGCACGGCCCCCGAGGCGTCGGTGTAGCCGTTCACCCGGATCCGCGTGACCTGCACACGATGCGAGGCCGCCGCCGCCTCGGCCACAATCGCCCGCGCGCGCGCGGTCAATGCCGCGCTATCCCAGTCAAAAAAGACCAGATAGGAGCGCTCTGGCGCTGGCGCCGGCGCGGCCAGCGGCGACGCTGCGCCGGCGGCGGCCATCGCCGCCGGCGGCGGCGGCGGCGCCACGTCGAAGGCGTAGCGCATCCCGATCAAGAATATGTGATCGAAGCGTGGGCCAAGCTTCAACGCGCCGCCGGTCGGCGTGCCGGAGAAATGCTCGCCCGCGGTGATGTCGCGGAACCGGTATTCTGCGGTGATCGATAGACCGGGCATGCCGGGAACTGGGAAGGCGCTGCCGGCGATGGCCTGCCACGCAAAGCCGCCCGCGGTGGCGCTGCTGCTCCAGTCGGCGCCGCCGGAGGTCGCGAGAGCGCTGTCGAGATGGGTCCACATATAGCCTGCGCCCAGGCCGAGATAGGGGAAGATATAGCGATTGCCGATATCCAGATCGAAGATCGCGTTGGCCATTGCGCCATAGGTGCTGAGCCGGCCGGAAGCGGTCCCGGGCATCGGCGTGCGTGCCAGGGCGGCGATGCCGGTGCGGTCGTAATCACCTTCCAGCTCGAAGCGCCAGCCATCGCCCAGCGCCCAGCCGGCGGCGCCCGACAGACCGAGGCCGCCATTCTGCTCGAACCGCAACTTGCCGCCGCCGAAGCCCGCGGCGGGCGGCGTGGCGGCAGTGTTCTGCGGCAGGTCGTAGCCGGCGCCGAGGGACACATACGGCCCCTGGATCGGCTGCGCGCGGACCGGGCGGGTAAGGCCCAGCACGGCGAGCAGCGCGAGGAGCAGGATCGGCAGCCGGGCGAAACGCCGCATGGGCGGAAGGTTCCTTATCGGGGCGTCGGCATCAATGGCGCGGGCGACGGAGCAAGGCAAGCGCGTCGTATTCTTCCCGTGACGGCTTGCCTTGACGCGAGAGGAGTACGCCGACATCCGACCCCGAGACGCAAGCGGGGCGCCCGAAGGCGCCCCGCTGCCGGCTTGGTCAGGCGCGCGCGATCAATGAATGATGATCTCGACGCGACGGTTCTGCGGCTCCCGCACGTTGGGGCCGGTCGGCACCAGCGGATGGGTTTCACCGAAGCCCTTGATGACGATGGCGTTCTTGGGCACGCCGTCATGCACCAGCTCGCCCGCCACCGCATCGGCGCGGCGGATCGACAGGCCCATGTTGTACTGTGGCGTGCCGGAGGTGTCGGTGTAGCCGTTCACCGCGATCGCCGTGTACTGGACATGGGTGGAAGCGGTCGCCGCTTCGCCGATGATCTGGCGGGCGCGGCTGGTCAGGATCGCCTTATCCCAGTCGAAGAAGACGATGTAGGAGCGCGCTGGGGCGGGAGCCGGCGCGGCCATCGGCGCGGCGGCGGCCGGGGCCATCGGCGCTTCCGGCGCCTGGCCGAAGGCGTAACGCACGCCCACGAGGAAGGTGTGATTGTAGTCGTTCTCAAGCTTCATCGAACCCGGCTTGGCGACGCCGGCGGGAGAGGTGGTGGTGCCACCGTATGACCGGTCCCCGATCAGCGCCATGAAGCGGTATTCGGCGGTCAGGGCCAAGCCCGGCACCGCGGTCAGCGGCAACGCCACACCCAGGATCCCCTGCGCGGCAAAGGACCCCTGCGTGTCGTTGGCGGCGGCAAAGGTTCCGCCCGGAACAGAGACATGCACCCCCTGCTCGTTGGCGAACTCGTAGCCGGCACCGACGCCGACATAGGGCGTGATCATTGGCACGAGGTTGTTGAAATCGTAGTAGCCGTTGACCATCACGCCGTACAGTTGCTCGTGGCCGCCGGCACCCTTGTAGAACTGATTATTGTAGTAGTTGCCTTCGATCTCGGCGCGGAACCCGTTGCCGAAGCCCCAACCGACCGCGGCCACAACCGCCGGACCGATATGCGACTGCAGATTGCCGCCGCCGGAGACATCGAGGTCCTGCTTGAAGTTGATGCCGGCGCCGCCGCTGACATACAGACCGGAAATCGGCTGCTCGGCGCGAGCGGCAAGACTGCCGGCGACCAAAGGCGTCGCCAGCATGGTAGCCGCCAGAAGTGCGGTCCGTAGCTTCATCTGTTCTCTCCTCGTTGACGGGGCCAGGGATACAGGGCGTTCCCGGCTTGGGCTGCAACACATGGCCGGCACAAGCGGGCACGGAACCATCTAACGCCGAATAGAGATAGCGCAGTTTACGCCGCAAGGGGAGAGGCCGGGTCACGCTTCCCCTGCCCCTGTTGCGCGTTTGCCACAGCCACCACGGCGCCCGCGCCACAGCGCCGCCGCCAGGATCGGCGCCAACCACAACGAGGTGACGGTCGCCACCCCCAGCCCGCCCATCACCGCTACCGCCAGCGGCCGCAGCAACGCCGTGCCGCGTCCGATGCCCACCGCCAGCGGCAGAAAACCGCCGATATCGGCCAGCATCGTCATCAGGATCGGACGCAGCCGCCCGGCCGCGGCAAGCGCGACCACCGGCGGCCGCCCGGCATGACCGGAGAAGATCAGGATGACGTTGTTCACCGCGATCGCGTACACGATCAGAACCCCAAGAAACGCAGTACTGTCCAGCGCTTGCCGCGTAGCCAGCAGCGCCAGCAGCGCGCCCGGCGCGGCCAGCGCGATCGCCACCAAGGCCGCCAGCGCCTGACGCTGGCCGCCGAACTGGAACCCGAACAGCACCAGCAGAATCAGCAACGTCCCGCCCAGCACCAGCGACATCTGCCGAAAGCTGCGGCGCTGCTGTGCGTAATACCCACCCAGCTGCGCGCTGATGCCCGCCGGCAGCGCGGCCTGGCCGATGATCCGGCGCGCCGCGGCGGCGGCCTGCGCCAGGCCCTCCCCAGGGATCGGGCGCAGCCACAGATACGCGTCCGGCACCAGCGCCTGATGCGTGACGAACGGCACTCCGGCCAAATGACGCAGCCGCGCCAGCGCCGATAGCGGCGCAAACACCGCCGGACCGGTCATGCCCATCGGACCTGGCACCGGCAGGCGCACCGGCACCGACCCGAGCCCCCCCGCCGGTTGGGCCGCACCGGTGCGCACCCGGATCGGCAGGATCTGCTCGCCGGCCAACAGGAACCCCGCGCGCTGCCCCCACAGGCGCCGCCGCACCGCGCGCGCCAGTCCGACCGCGTCGATCCCGCGCAGCGCGGCCACGGCGCGCGGGCGCAGCGCGATCTCGGGTCCCGCTGACGGAGATTTGAACTGGATTGCCTGGAAGCGCCCCGAGGCGCGCAGCCGTGCCGCCAACCGCGCGCCGGCGCGCTGCAACGAAGCGGAGTGCGAGCCGAACAGGAAAATCTCCAGCGGCGCATGCGCGCCGGACAGATCCCCCAGCCGGTTCACCATCACCTGCGCGCCGCCCAGCGCGATCAGCGCCGGGTCCGCCGCCCGGAATGCGCCGCGCAGCCGCTGCATCACCGCAGCGGTCCCCGCCGTTCGATGCCGCCGCAGCACCACCGTCAGCGCCCCCTTGTTCGGCACCGAGCGCGGATTGGCAAAACTCCGCCCCACCACCACCGAGGCCCGCGCCACCGCCGGGTCAGCCAGCGCCACGCGCATCAGCACTCGCCCAACCCGGCGCGTCTCGGCCGCGGAACTGCCGATCGGGGTGCGATACGGGATCGCCAGCACGCCCTCGTCCCAGGGTGGCAGGAACCCGGTCGGCAGGCGGATCACCGCGACACTGCCCAGCCCGATCAGCACCGCCACCACCGCCGCGGCCGGCCAGGGCCGCCGCATCCCGCGGATCAGCAGGCGGAGAAAGCGCCGACGCGCGCGCCCGTGCCACGCCGCCTCCCTCCCCGCGCCACGCCCGGCCAG
>JAKAZX010000331.1 GCA_021826485.1 Pseudomonadota bacterium
CCGATCTGGGCTGCCTGCCGGCGGCGCGGGTGCGGCCGAGCACCGGCAGGGCGCGGGCGACCGCAAGGGCGGCCGCCGCCGCCGCGCGGCGTTCCAGCCCGGGATCGAGCGGGCTGCCCGTGAGGTCGCGCCCGTCGGGGCCGACCACCCGCACGAGCGCATCGACCCCGTCCAGCCGGAACCGGCGCGGACGGGCGAGGGGGCGGGGTGTGGCGATTCCCTGGTCGGTCGCGCGGATGGTCCGCAGCAGCGTCCCGTCGGGCCGCAGCACGCGCAGCCGCGGGTCGCGGCCGGCATCGTTGGGATGCCAGGCCCAGCCCTCCAGCCCCCCGTCCACCGCCGCCACGACGCCCTCCACCCGCTCCTGCAAGGCGGGCAGGAGGGGGCTGCCGAGCAGATGCGCCCCGCCCAGCGTGATCGCGATGCGCCCGCCGGCGCGGGTCACGCGCGGGCGGCCGGCGCCGGACAGATGCAGCGAGCCGTCGCGGAGGCGCCCGCACCAGCCGGGGGCGCCGATGCGGGAAGCCAGCCGGTCGGCCAGCGGCTGCACCGCCGCCGGCGCCACCACCACGTGGCGTGACAGCGCCTGGCCGAGCGCCTCCGCCGCGGCGGCATCGGCGCCGATGCGGCTGCGCGCGGCAGCGAGGCCGAGCCAGACTTCCTGCACGTCATGGCGGGTCGCGAGGTCGGCGAACAGGGCCGCCGCCTCCGCCGACGCGTCGGCGGCGAGCAGGGCGGCGGCGAGGGTCAGCCGGACGGTGTCGTCCTCGGTCGCGATGCGGGCGGCGCGGCGCAGCCACGGCAGCGCCGCCACCGCATCGCCCGCGGCCAGCAGGGACCGGCCGTGCGCCAGCGCCGCACTGGCGAGTTCCCCCTCGACCTCCAGCCGGGTGCGCGGGCGGGTCAGCGCGCCATCGCAGGGGCCGGCGCCGGCGCATCCTCCGCCGCCGGCGGCGGCGGCAGTGCCGCCAGATCGCCCCGCGCCTCATCCAGCCCCTGGGCCACCGCCCGCTCCAGCCACAGCCGCGCCGCCGCGGGATCGACCGTGCCGGCGAGGCCGCGGGCGAGGTAGCGGCCCAGCATCATCTGGGCATGGGCATGCCCGCGCTCGGCCGCGGCGCGGAACCAGGTCTGCGCCGCCGGGCGGTCCCATTTCACGTCATGGCCGCCGCCATACATCGCGCCCAGCGCGAACATGGCGCCGACATGGCCGTGATTGGCCGCCTTGCTGAACAGTTCCAGCGCCCCCGCATGGTCGCGCGGGCCGCCGCGCCCGTTCACCATCATCTCGGCGAGCGCGACCTGGGCATCGACCATGCCGGTGGCGGCGGCGCGGGCGATCCAGGCCCGACCCTCCTCCTCGTTGCAGGCGACGCCGCGGCCTTCGTTCAGCATGCGGCCGTACCAGTATTGCGCGTTGGCCACCCCCTCCGCCGCGCGACGGAGCCAGTAGGCCGCCTGCGCGTCGTCGCGCGCGGTGCCGACGCCTTCGGCGAGGCAGATGCCGTAATTATACGCGGCCACCAGATCGCCCGCGGTTGCCGCCTGCTCGAACCACTCGCGCGTGCGCACCGAGTCTTCCGGATCGGCCTTGCCCTGCAACACCAGCGCGGCGAGGTCGTGGCGGGCCTGCACGTCCCCCGCCTCGGCGGAGACGCGGAACCAGCGCGCCGCCTCGGTCGGGTCGCGCGGCACGCCGGCGCCGGTCAGGTGCAGCACCCCCAGCGCCCGCGCCGCCGTCTTGTGCCCCGCCTCCGCCGCGCGGCGGAACCAGACCGCCGCCTCGGTGTGGTTGGGCGGCAGTTCGCCACCGCGGGCATAGAGATCGCCGACCAGGGCCGCCGCCTCCGGATCGCCGGCGAGGCCGGCGCGGCGCAGCCAGGACTCCGCTTCCTGGAGGTCGCGGGCCACGCCCTCCCCGTTCAGCAGGGCGAGCCCGTAGCGGGCCTGTGCCGACCGCACGCCCTTCTCCGCCGCCTGACGGTAGAGGTCGGCCGCGCGCACGAGGTCCTTGGGCACGCCCTGGCCGGCCATGTGCAGGAAGCCGAGCAGGTATTGCGCGGTGCCGAGGCCGGAATCGGCCGCCTTGGCCAGCTCCGCCGCCGCCGCCGCCTGATCCTCCGGTCCCTGGGCGCGGCGCAGCAGCGCCATGCCGTAGCCGAGCTGCCCCTGCGGACAATTCGCCTCGGCCGATTTGCGGTACCAGCTTTCCGCGGCATCGAGGTCGCGCAGCGATTCCGGGCCGGAGGTGAGGATGTAGGCCAGCAGCGCCTGCCCATCCGCCGATCCGCCTTCCGCCGCCCGGCGCGCCCAGTGGGCGGCCAGCTCGAAATCGGGCTTCACCCCTTCGCCGGGGGGCGATGCGAACAGCACCCCGACGGACGGCACCGCCTCTCCGGCCGGGCTGCCGGAGATCCCGTGCAGATACAGCGCGCCGAGCAGCGATTGCGCGGCGACGTAGCCGCGTTCCGCCGCCTTCCCCAGCCAGCGGGCCGCTTCCGGCGGGCTGGGGGGCACGCCCCCGGCTTCCAGATAGGCGCGGCCGACCAGATACTCGGCCTCCGCAATGCCGGCCTGCGCGGCCTTGGCCAGCAGCGGGAAGGCGTCCTTCCGGTTGCCTGCCTCGATCAGTTCGCGCGCCCGTTTCAGCGCGCCGCTGGCGGAGCCGAGCCCCGCCAGCCGCCCGATCAGCCCGGCCACGGCCTAGCCCCCTGCGCCTCTGCCGCCGCCGGTCATGTCGGCTCCTGTGCGCCGCTGGCGAGGAAGGGCGCAATGCGGTCGAACATGTATTGCAGGATGGTCCGCTGTCCGACCTTGATATCGACCTGCAGCGGCATGCCCGGCTTCAGGCCGAAGCTTTCCGGCGGGTGGCGCAGCTTGAGCTGATCGATCGCGATGAACGCGCGATAGAAATACACCGGCGCGGTGCCGTTGTTCTGCGGCGAGCTGGACGAGATGTTCGGCGCCGTCATCTGCGGATTGGACTGGCCCTGCGTCGGGTCGGTGAAGCTGTCGGCGCTGACCCGCGTGACATGGCCCATCGCATATCCGTAGCGGAAATACGGCAGGGTATCGAACTTGATCGAGGCCGGGTCGCCGGGCTTCACGAAGCCCGAGTCGGCGCCGTCGATCATCGCCACCACTTCCAGCGGCGCGTCGATCGGCACGGTGGTCATCAGCTCCACGCCGGATTGCAGCACCGTGCCGGGCGCCACGCGCGACACGCTCAGCACGATCGAATCCTCGTTCGCGCGCATCTCCACCAGCTTGCGGCGCAGTTCGTTCTTTGCCGCCTGCCCGCGCATGTCGCTCAGCAGCCGTTCCTGCTGCGCTTCCAGCGTCTGCGTGTCCACGTACCACTGGTGCTGCCAACTGTCGCGCTCGGCGACCATGCTGGCCAGATCGCGCTTGGTGCCGACCACCGCCTGCTTCGCATCCTCCAGCTTCTGCACGCCGGTTTCGCGGTCGAGTTCCGCCTGGAATGTGTTGAGCTTGCTGCCGACCTGCATGCGTTCGAGCTGCCTGCGGATGTCCTCCACCGATTGCAGCTTGCTGACCTGCTTGGTCAGGCTGGCGACATCCGCCTCTGCCTGCGCGACCTTGGCTTCCAGGCTCGCGATCTTCTGCTGATAGTCCTCCAACTGGAAAACGTATTGCTGATGGTGCTGGAGATAGGCCATCTCCTCCATCTGGCCGTACGGCGTGCCGTCGGAGATGTAGGTCTTGTTGGCGAGCTCCGCCTTCAGCCGGTCCACCTGGGCCTGCAGGCTCTGCATCTGCGCGGTGGTCGCCTTCTCGTCGCTGGCCGCGAAGGTGGGATCAAGCTCGGCGAGCAGTTCGCCCTTCTTCACCGCCTGGCCTTCATGCACGTAGATCTTGCGGACGATCGCGGTTTCCAGCGGCTGCACGATCACGTTCGGCGATTGCGCCAGGATCACGCCGGGCGTGGATACCAGCCGGTCGATCGGCACGGCGCCGAACACGACGAAGGTGGCGATGACGAGGCTGGTCAGCAGCCACGTTGTCATCCGGGCCGAGAACGGGACCGGCTTGGCGATCAGGCTCAGCGTCGGCGACTGGAATTCCAGTACCGCCTGTCCGGCGCCGCCGTCATCGGCGCCGACGATGGCCAGTTGCTGGGCGGTCGAGGTGCGGGTGAGGCTCTTGGCCATCGAGTCAGTCTCCCTGCGCCAGCACCGGCACGCCGCCGCGCGGCGGGGTCGGCGTTTCCAGGTGGCGGTTCTGCTGCAACCACAACTGCCGATAGACGGAGCAGCGTTCCAGCAGCACCGGATGCGGCGCCATGTCGAGCACCTTGCCCCGGTCGAGCACGAGGATCTGGTGGCAGTCGGTCAGCGAGGCAAGGCGGTGCGAAACGATCACCATCGTCCGCCCCTTGCCGATGCGCGTCAGGTTGGCGTTCACCAGCGCCTCGCTCTCCGGGTCCAGCGCGCTGGTGGCCTCGTCGAGGATCAGCAGCCGCGGATCGTGGATCAGCGCGCGCGCGATCGCCAGCCGCTGACGCTGCCCGCCCGAGAGGTTGGGGGAGCCTTCCTCGATCCAGGTCTCGTAGCCGTTCGGCATGCGCTCGATGAATTCCTCGGCGCCGGCGAGCCGGGCGGCG
>JAKAZX010000332.1 GCA_021826485.1 Pseudomonadota bacterium
CGATATGCGTGCGATGGATCTGCGTCAGCCGGTCGAAGCAGAACACGCGCCCGTCGCTCACCAGCCGGTCCGCCGGCAGGTCGGGCACGGTGGCGGCGAAGGCGCGCACCGCATCGGTGCGATAGGCGGCGAAGATCGCGGCATGCGCGGCGGCATCGGGCGGCAGGCCGAGATGGCCGGCGATCGCATCCACCGTGGCCGGCGCATCGAAGAAGCGATCCTCGTAGCGCAGCACCGGATGGCCGGCATCGGCGCACCAGCGCAGCAGGTCGCAGCTCGGCAGCACCGACCGCACCGCCGCCTCCGCCGGCACGCCGAAGCGCTGCATCAGCGACAGCACCGCGTCGCGCGGGTCGCGCAGGGTCGCGACGATGCGCGCATCGGTCAGATGCGCCAGCACCGGCAGGTCGGCGAAGCCGTGCGTCTTGCAGACGACGGCGCGGCCCAGCGCGCCCCGCTCCGCCAGCAGCGCCGCCGCGGTCTCGGCGAAGCAGGCATGCACGCGGTCCGCGCCGCAGGATGCCGCCATCAGCTCGCGCGCGACGTTGTAGCTCCAGGTGCTGGCGCTGCCGCGCAGCCCCAGCGTCAGCACCAGGCGCGGCGTCATGTCAGGCCGCCCCGGTGATCATGCCGACGATCTCGTTCGGCGTCGTCTCCGCCGCACGCCGCACGCCGATCTGCACGCCACGGCGCAGCACGCAGATGCGGTCGGCCAGGCGGAACACCTGGTCCAGGCTGTGGCTGATCAGCAGCACCGCGAGCGAACGCGCGCGCAGCCCGGCGATGATGCGCTCCACCCGCTCGCGCTCGGCGACGCCCAGTGCGGCGGTCGGCTCGTCCATCAGCACGACGCGGCTCGCCCAGTGCGTCGCCCGCGCGATCGCAACGCCCTGGCGCTGCCCGCCCGACAGGTCGCGGATGGCGGCGCGCGCCGACGGGATGCGCACATCCAACGCCTGCACCAGCCGCTCCGTCTCCGCGATCATGCGCCGCCGGTCGAGCCGCCGCAGCGGACCCTTGGTCAGTTCGCGGCCGAGGAACAGGTTCATGTACACCGGCTGGCTGTCGGCAAGCGCGAGGTCCTGATGCACCACCTGGATGCCGCGCGCCTGCGCGTCCGCCGGGCTGGTCATCGTGGCCTCCGTCCCGTCCAGCAGGATGCGCCCGCCGCTCGGCGGCAGCACGCCGGCGATGATCTTCACCAGCGTCGATTTGCCGGCGCCGTTGTCGCCCACCAGCGCCACGATCTCCCCGGCCGCGATGTCGAGCGACAGGTCCGCCAGCGCGACCACGCCGCCGAACACGCGGCGGACATGCGCAAGCGACAGGGCGGGCGCCGTCATCCCGGCCAGCCGACCGCGTGGCCCCAGGAATCGCGGATCGCATGGACGACGGGTGCGCCGGATGCGATGCCGGAAATCCCCACGGTGAACGCGCGCGTGAAGAACGCCTGCGGGCGGAAGCCGAACACCACCGAATCGCCGACCCGCGCCGGCCCGTCGATCATGCCGTAATAGTCGATCGCGGCGGGCGGCGGGATCTCCACCGGCAGCGCCGTCGCCGCATCGGGATCGGCGCCGACCATCGCGTGCGGCGTGTAGGGCGGGAACACCGGATCGATATAGAGCCCGCCGCCGAAGCAGTAGCCGCGCCCGCCGTGCAGGTGCGACACCTCCGTCAGATAGACGACGGCGGGCAGTTCCGGCAGGTCGTCGCGCGTCGCGTGCAGCGGCGTCGTGCCGGTCAGCCCGTGGCCCGGTTCCACCTGCGTCGCCCCGGCGGCGGCAAGCGCGTCCAGCATGACGGCGGAGGTGGTGCCCGGCGCGTTGATCTCGATATCCGTCCGCCCATGCCGCGCCAGCGCCGCGGCGGCGCGTTCCAGCGTGCGCAGATTGTGGGTGGGCACCACCCGGCGCGCGGCGGCGTCGTACAGCAGCGCGGGGAAGGTGGTGATGCCGGCGAAGCGCGCGCCGGCCAGCCCGTCGATCACGTCGGCGGCGCCTTCCAGCTCGGTCACCGCATCGAACCCGCCCTCATGCCCGGAATAGAACGTGTCGCCCTCGGTGCGGATGCGCAGCAGGATCGCCTGTTCGCGGCCCAGCGCCGCATTCGCCGCCGCCGCCGCTGCCGCCTTCTCGTGATTGAACACGGTCCAGTAATCCGGCGCGAGTTTCGCCGCCGCCTCGCTCTCCGCGCGCGGCACCTGCACCAGATGGCCGAGATGGCCGAGCCGCATGCCCGCTTCCAGCACGCAGGCGCGCGCGCATTCCATGTCCACCGCCACCGCCGACGCGATGCCGCCACGCTGCACGGCGGCGCAGAACTCGGCATTGCGGCCCATCTGCTTGGTCATCGCGAACACCTTGAGCGCATGCGGCGCCGCCGCCGCCATGATGGCGCGCGCATTCGCGGCAACCGCATCCAGGTCGATCACGTAGCAGTTGGCCGGCAGCCGCGCCGCCTGATGCAGCGCGATCGCCTGTCGTATCAGCGCCGCATTGCGCCGCCGCAGCCCATCCAGAAACATCATCCCGCTCCGCTCACACGCGCCGTTCCCGCAACGTCAGCGCCACCGCCACCAGGATGATGACGCCGCGTACCATCATCTGCTCCGACACCGCCAGCCCCATCAGGATCAGCCCGTTGTTCAGCATCTCCATCAGCAGCGCGCCCACCAGCGCGCCGGGCACGCTGCCGGTGCCGCCGGACAGCCGCGTGCCGCCGACGATCACCGCCGCGATCACCGTCAGCAGATCGGTCTCCCCCAGGCTGTAGCGCGCGCCGTTCAGCCGCCCGGCATACAGCACGCCGGCCAGCGCCGCAGTGGCGCCGCTGAGTGCCAGCACCTGCATGCGCAGCCGCCGCACCCGGATGCCCGCCGCGCGCGCCGCCGCCGCGCTGTCGCCGAGCGCCAGCACATGCGCGCCGAACTTGGTCTCCCGCAGCGCGAAATGCCCGGCCACGACGGTGGCGATCGTCCACAGCACCAGGGACGGCACGCCGAACAGCGCGCCGCTGCCGAACAGCCCGTTGAAGATGTCGTCGGTGATCGGCACCGACCGCAGATCGGTCAGCCAGCGCGCGACGCCGGCCAGCAGGCCCATCGTCGCCAGTGTCACCAGAAAGGACGGCAGGCGCAGATAGGCGACCAGCGCGCCGTTCACCAGCCCGATGCCGCCGCCGGCGAGCAGCGCGGCGGCCGCCGCCGCCCACCACGGCGCGCCGCGCAGCACGATCGCGCCGACCAGCGCCGCCACGGCGACGACCGAGCCGATCGACAGGTCGATCTCGCCTGCGGTCAGCACGAACACGGTGCCGACCGACATCACCGTGACCGGCGTCGCCCCCTGCACGATGTTCAGCAGATTGGCCGCCGACAGGAAGCCGTCGTTGCGCAGCGCGACGGCGAACCCGCCGAGCACCAGCAGGAAACCGAGATAGACGACGTAGCGCGCCGGATCGACGCCGCGCAGTGAGGCCGGCGCGCGCAGCATCGTGCCTCAGCCGCCCTTCAGCGCCTTGACCACGCTGTCCGGCGCGGCGCGGTGCAGGCTCTGCTGGTAGCCCTGCTCGACATTCGCCTTGGTCACCGTCAGCACCGGGGCGACCAGGAACGGCGGCGCCGCCTTGCCGAGCACGCCATAGCCCGCGGCGGTCGCCATCCCGGCGCCGAGCGCATAGGCCTGATCGGCGACGATCGCCGCGACATTGCCGCCCTTCACCATGTCCAGCGCCAGCGGCTCCGACAGGTCGAGGGTGACGATCTTCACGTGCCGGTTGCCGGCCTGCCGCAGCGCCGACAGCACGCCCTCCGCCGGTTCCGCCCAGGTGACGTAGATGCCGTCCAGATCGGGATGTTTCAGCAGCATCGCCTGTGCGACCTTCTCGCCCTGGTCGGGCGCGGTGATGCCCTGGCTCTCGACGATCTTGATGTCGGGATACTTGGTCTCGATCGTCTTCTTGAACGACTGGTCGCGCTGGTTGGTGACGTAGTAGGCGGCGTCGTGGAAGATGTAGCCGATATGGCCCTTGCCGCCGATCGCGGTCGCCATCGCGTCGGCCGCATGGCTGCCCATGGCGAACAGGTCGTCGGTGACGATCGCGACATAGTCCTTGCCGTAGGTGAAGCCGGCGGGGACGTTGGACAGCAGCACGATCTTCACCCCCGCCGCGACCGCCGGGCGGAACGCCGCCGCCGAGGTGACGGGATCGAGCGGCAGGGCGAGGATGGCATTGGGCTTCTTCGCCAGCACGGTGGCGATGTCGCTCTGCTGTTTCGCCGGGTCGAACCCCGCATCGGTCTCAGCGACCACCTTCATGCCGAGCGTCGCGAACGTGTCGGTCGCCCCCGCCGTCACCGCGTTCACGAAGTCCGACGAGGTGTGCCACAGCAGCGCCGCGGTCGCGTGCTCGCCCTTCAGCTTGGCGATCTCGTCCGCGTCGAGCTTGAGGTCGGTGGTGGGAGTCGGCGCCTCGCCGCCGGGACCTCGCGTCTGCGCGAAGGCCGGCGCGGCGAGCGTCAGCGCAAGTGCCGTGGCGGCGAAGAATGTCGCTTTCATGTTGCTCTCCCCTGTTCGTTGCTGCCGCACCAGTCGCGGATGAAATCGGCGAAGGCGGCGATG
>JAKAZX010000333.1 GCA_021826485.1 Pseudomonadota bacterium
GGCACAAGCAGCGTCACTTCTCGGCCGTCGCGGGTGATGACGATTTCCTCGCCCTGTTCTACCGCGTCGAGCAGATGGCCCAGCCGTTTCGTCGCCGCCGCGGCATCAATTGCGCGCATGGCCCTCTCGAACATGCCGATGCGTGCAGCATATCAGCCGGCGCGCGGCACGCCTATGCGCCCGTCATCAGCCCCAGCCGCTCGCGCAGGAGCAGGGCGAAGATCGGCGGGTTGTCGAGCAGGTAGCGGCGGGCGAGGCGGCCGGGGTTGCTGCCCAGCCGGTGCAGCCATTCCAGCCCGGCCCGGCGCAGCCAGGCCGGCGCCCGGCGTTCCGCGCCGGCGAGGAAATCCAGGCTGGCGCCGATGCACAACCCCGTGCCGGTGGCCAGGCCGGTCGCGCGGATCGCCGCCGCCAGCCGTTCCTGCCGCGGCGAGCCGACCGCGAGGAAGATCAGCCGCGCCGGGTTGGCCAGCACGAACTCGACCGCGCGGCGCAGTTCCAGCGGGTCGCGGTCGAACCCGATCGGCGGATCGTAATGCGCCGGCGGCGCCAGATCGCAGCGCGCCATCAGCACCGGCACGTGCCGCCGCCGCAGGCCGACGATGGTGATGCGTTCCCCCGGCGGCACGTGGCGCAGCAGCAGCCGCTCCGTCAGGTCGCTGCCCGGCGCCACGCGCGGCGCCGGCAGGCCGAGCGTGCGGGCGGCGCGGCGCACCACGCGGCTGTCCAGCAGGCGCAGGCTGGCGCCGCGGTACAGCGGCAGCAGCGCCGGCTGGCGGGCGAGCCGCACCAGATGGTCGGCGTTCGGCGTCACCACATAGCCGAACGCCCCGCTGGCCGGCCGCGCCGCAATGCGCGCCGCGGCCTCCTCCGTGTCCAGATCGGCGAAGTCCAGCCCCAGCAGCCGCACCGTCTCAGGCATGGTGCGCCAGCCCCAGCGCGCGCAGCAGGCCGGGATCGAGCGGCAGGCGCGGATGGCGGTACGGGTGGATGTCGAAGCCCATGCTGTCGTCGTAGCCCCAGAGGCACCAGCCGATGCCGTCCGCCTCGAACGCGCGGCGCATCGCTTCGATCCATGCGAAGCGCGTCGCCGGTGGCAACTGGTTGCTGGCGCCGAACTCCCCGGCGATCACGGGCACGTGGTTGCGCCGTCCCCAGTCCGCCGCCTGATCGACCAGCCCGCGCAGCTTCGCCGCGTCCCAGTGCTCGGAACAGTAGAAGCGGATCACGTCGCGCGTGCGCGGCTGCGTGGTTGCCTGCTCCGCCGCGTCGCAATCATGCGCGCCGACCACCGGAAACGGCAGCCGCGCCAGCGCGGCGTGATCGAGCGAGGGTTCGAAACTGCCGAGCGAGGTCAGCGTCGGCGGATCGTAGGTGTGGAAGGAATAGACGACATTGCCGTCGGCGACCGGATGCAGTCCCACCAGCCCGTCGATCGCGCCCCAGTCGGTGCCGGTCAGGATCACGGTCGATTGCGGCAGCGCGGCGCGGATGCGCGCCAGCACCTTCACCTGCAACGCCTCCCATTGCGGTTCCTGCTTCGGGTAGATCGGCTCGTTCATCACCTCGGGAAAGGTGCGCGCGGGATCGAGCGCGCGCAGCCGCTCCGCCAGCGCCGACCACAGATCCTGCAATTCCTGCTGCTCGGCGGGCGAGTTTTCCAGATGCCAGGTCTGCGGATGCCAGCCGATCATCACGCCCAGGCCGTGCCGCTCGATCCGCGCGGCGGCGGCGGCCACCAGCGCCAGCCGGCGCGCATCCGGCCTGCCGCCGCGATCGGTCATCAGTTCCGGCTGCACCGCGAGGCGGACGAAGGTGAAGCCGGCGCGGTGCAGTTCGGCAAGCGTCGCATCGTCGATATAGTCGCGGAAATGCGCGTCGTCCTGGCGCGGCGGGAAGCGGAACCAGTTGGTGAAGTTCACCCCGCGCGCGAGCGTGGCGAGCCGCGCCGCCGGCACCTCGGCCCGCGCCGGCGGCGCGAACAGAGGCAGCAGCAGCAGCAACAAGGCGGCAGCGGAGCGCCGCAGGAAACCGGGCATGCAGGATGATCCGTGCGCAGCGGGGACGGCGCGCACTGTATCCGCGCCGCCCGCCGCGTCAGGGCGCGATCCCGTGCGTTGACCCGATTGTGACGGACGCAACCGGCGCGGTCAGCGCGTGGGAAGGCAATCGCCGCAGCGCCGAGGCCATTCCCTCTCCGCCCCTCTGGGGCGGAGAGGGTCAGGGTGAGGTGGGGTGGTGCCGGCGCGACGAAGCGCCGCAGTTATCCACGGCACCTTCCCGCATCGCCCGTCCCCCCGCCTCGCCCCAGCCCTCTCCACCCCCAGGGGTGGAGAGGGAGAGAATCGCAGCCCCACAAATCCCCGTGGGGCATTCCTTCACATGCCGTCAGCCGCGCATCCGCGCCCCGTCCGCATCGAATGGCGGCGCCGCGGCCAGGCGGGCGGTGCGCGGCACGCCGAGAATCTCGACGCCGAAGGTCTGGTCGCTCTGCGCCAGTTCCTTCGGCACGTAGGCGAGCGCGATCGACAGGCCCGACCAGTGCGCATAGCCGCCGGACGTGACCCAGCCGACCGTCCGGCCGCCGAAGCTCACCGGCTCGTCGCCGACCACGTCGGCATCGGCGTCCTGCACGATCAGCGTCACCAGCCGGCGCGCGCCGCCCTGCTCGCGCTCGCGCAGGGCCGCATCGCGGCCGATGAAATCCGGCTTGCGCCAGCCGACGAAGCGGCCGAGACCGGCCTCGGTCGGGCCGTAGATCGGGCGGTATTCGCGCGCCCAGATGCCCCAGCTTTTTTCCAGCCGCAGCGCATTCAGCGCGCGCAGCCCGAACAGCCGGATGCCGAACTCGTCGCCCGCCGCCATCAGCGTGTCGTACAGCGCGACGTGATATTCCGGCGCCACCCACATCTCATAGCCGAGATCGCCGGTGAAGCTGATGCGGCCGAGCAGCGCCGGCACCATGCCGATATCCATGCGCCGGAAGCCGAGGAACGGGAAGGCGGCGTTGGACAGGTCCTCCCCGCTGACTTTCATCAGCAGGTCGCGCGCCTTCGGCCCCGCCACCGACAGCCCCATCAATGAGCTGCGATGCGGGCGGATCGTCACGCCCTGCGCCGGCGCATGCGCTTCCCACCAGCGCAGATGGTATTGCTCGGCCGGGCCGCTGCCGAACACGAAGAAGCGGTCCGCCGCAAGGCGCGCGACGGTGAAGTCGCCGATCAGCCTGCCCTGGTGGTTCAGCATCGGCGTCAGCGCGATGCGGCCCTCCGCCGGCATCCGGTTCGCCAGCACGCGATTGAGGAAATCCTCAGCGCCGGCCCCGAAGATTTCGTATTTCGCATAGCCGCTGGTCTCGATCAGCCCGACCCGTTCGCGCACCGCGCGGCATTCCTCCCCCACCGGCCCGTGCGCGTTGGAGCGGCGGAACGTCACCTGCTCCACCGCGTCGGTGCCGGGCGGAGCGAACCACAGCGGCTGTTCCAGCCCGTACGACGCGCCGAACACCGCGCCCGCCGCGCCCATGCGGTCGTACAGCGGCGAGGTGCGCAGCGGGCGCGCCGCCGGCAATTCCTCGTTGGGGAAGGTGACACGGAAGCGGCGGCCATAATTCTCCCGCACTTTCGCGTTCGTGTAGGCGCGGGTCGCCCAGTCGCCGAAGCGCGCGACATCCATCGCGAACACGTCGAAGCCGGGATCGCCGCTGACCATCCAGTTCGAAAGCGCGAGCCCGACGCCACCGCCCTGGCTGAACCCCGCCATCACGCCGCAGGCGACCCAGAAATTGCGCATCCCGCGCACCGGCCCGACCAGCGGGTTGCCGTCGGGCGCGAAGGTGAACGGGCCGTTGATGACGCGGCGGATGCCGGCCTCCGCCAGCGCCGGGAAATGCCGGAACCCGACTTCGAGGTTCTGCGCGATGCGTTCGAGATCGGGCGGCAGCAGTTCGGCGGAGAAATTCCACGGCGTGGTGCGTGGCGACCACGGCACGCCGTTGCGCTCATAGGTGCCGAGCAGCACGCCCTGGCGCTCCTGCCGCAGATAGATTTCCCCCTCGAAGTCGATGCAGTGCGGCAGTTCGCCCTCGGCGGGCAGGTGCTGGGGGATGTCCTCGGTGATCAGGTAGTGGTGCTCCATCGCCAGCACCGGCAGTTCGATGCCGACCATGCGCCCGACTTCGCGCGCCCACAGCCCGCCGCAGTTCACCACATGCTCGGCAACGATCGTGCCCTGGTCCGTCACCACGTCCCAGCCGCCATCGGCGCGCTGGTGCAGCGCCTCCACCTTGGTCTTGCGGTACACCTCCGCGCCCTGCTTCGTCGCGGCGCGGGCATAGGCGTGGGTGGTGCCGGACGGATCGAGATGGCCTTCCAGCGGATCGAACATCGCGCCGATGAAATGCGACTTGTCGATCAGCGGCATCCGCCGCGCCGCCTCCTCGATGCTGACGATCTGCGCATCGAGGCCGAGATAGCGGCCGCGCGCTTCCGCCATACGCAGCCAGTCCATGCGCTCCTGCGTGCCGGCGAGCACCAGGCCGCCCGGCAGATGCAGCCCGCAGGACAGGCCGGAGATTTCCTCGATCTCCTTGTACAGCTCGATGGTGTATTTCTGCAGCTTG
>JAKAZX010000334.1 GCA_021826485.1 Pseudomonadota bacterium
ACGAATTCCGGCAGCGCGGCCCCGAAATCCTCGCCGTCCGCCCGCCGTTCGGCCGCACCGGGCAATGGACCGGCGCGGCCGAGATTCTCGCGATGGGCGACGTAGATCATCTCCTCGGTGATGATTCCGGCGCGGGCGAATTCCAGTTGCGTGACCAACTGGCCCGCCCGCCCCTCCCGCAGCACGCGCGGCGCGGGGCACAGCGGCACCAGCTTGTCGGTGCCGACATGGCCGTTATCCTCCGGCCGGATGGCGCGCGGCGTGGCCGCGGCGAACCCCCGCGCGGCGATCCAGGCCTCGCGCACCGCCGGCGCGCCGGCATCGAGGTCGATCGGCTGCGCCGGGTCGGTGTAAGGGCCGGAGGTGTCATAGAGCCGCAGCGGCGGTTCGCCGGCGGACGGGTGCAGGTCGATCTCGCGGAACGGCACCGCGATATCGGGCCGGCCGGGTGCCCCGGCATAGACCTTGCGCGATCCGGCGATCGGGCCGGTGGTGACGGCGGCGGGCTTGGCCTGGACGTTCATGGCGCATCCTCTCGCGGCGGGCGCCGGCGCGGGAGGGGGGATCGCTCGCGAACTGTCCCGTCCCTACGCCGGCGTGACCCGGATCAGGTTCTAAGGGTTCCCGTGCCGGCCGGTTCACCGGCCCGACGGCATCTCAGCCCCCTGCGGGGCACCCCTCGGATGCGCCCAGCCTGCGGCGGCGGCGGAGGCCTGTCAACGGCGGCGCGGGCGCGTCCGTTCAGGGCGGCGGGGCGGTATCCGCATCGGGTCCGTCCGGCGCATCGGGCTCGCCGCAGCGGAAGGTCAGGCGGAAGCCGGTGGCGCCGACGAGGTCCGTCTGCACCGGACGGCCGAGCGTCACAGCCTCCCCGGGAATGAAGGCGGCATGGCGGTCGCGGCAGAAGGCGGCCGCCTTGGCCATGGCGGTGCGGGTGGCGGCCGCGGCACCGCCGTTCACCGGGGAATCGCGTTCCGTGATCGTGAACTGCCCGGGCGCGCCCGCCGGCACGATGCCGCTGCTGACCGTCGCACAGGCGGCAAGCACGGCCAGTGCCGGCAGGATGGAGAGGCGATGCATGGCGCAACGGCAACGCAGCTTCACCGCATCGAGTGCCGTCCCCGGCGGCATCCGCGCGGAATTGACTCCCCGCCGCGCGGGCGCTCAGCCTGCGGCATGGACGACCCCTTCGCGCTCGCCCGCTTCGTCACCGCCCAGGCGCCGGTGATCGTGCAGGTGCGCCGCGAACTGGCGGCGGGGCACAAGCGCACGCACTGGATGTGGTTCGTGTTTCCGCAACTGCGCGGCCTCGGCCACAGCGCGATGGCGGAACGCTACGGCATCGGCTCGCTCGACGAGGCGCGCGCCTACCTCGCCCACCCGCTGCTCGGCACACGGCTGCGCGACTGCACCGCACTCGCCAACCGCCATGCCGCAGGCGGCGCACACGCGATCTTCGGCAGCCCGGACGACATGAAGTTCCGCTCCTGCATGACGTTGTACGCACACGCGGACCCGACGGAGGCCGTGTTCCGCGATGCGCTGGCGGGGTTCTTCGGAAACGAAGACGATCCGGCGACGGTTGCCCGACTCACGCAGGGTGGGAGCGGCTAGGAGTCACGCCGCCGCCGTCCGGTGCTCCTGCAGACGCGGCATCAGTTCGACCAGGTTGCAGGGGCGGTGGCGGTTGTCGAGCTGCCACAGCAGGATGTCGTCCCAGGCATCCTTCACCGCCCCGGTGCTGCCCGGCAGCGCGAACAGATAGGTGCCGTGCGCCACCCCGCCCAGCGCGCGGGACTGCATCGTGCTGGTGCCGATCTTCTGGTAGCTCAGCATCCGGAACAGCTCGCCGAACCCCTCGATGCGCTTTTCCAGCACGCGGTCGAACGCCTCCGGCGTCACGTCGCGCCCGGTGATGCCGGTGCCGCCGGTGGTGATGACCACGTCGATCGCGGGGTCGGCGATCCAGCCGCGCAGATGCCGCTCGATCGCGCCGGCATCGTCGCGGGCGATCGCGCGCGCAGCGACATGGTGCCCGGCCGCCGCGACGCGCGCCGCCAGCACATCGCCCGAAGTGTCGTCCGCCGCCGTGCGCGTGTCGGAGACCGTCAGCACCGCGATGTTCACGGCAATGAAGCGGCGAGTTTCGTCGATGCGCGCCATGCGTCCTCTCCCGTCCGGGTGGCGCGGGGATGATAGCGCGGCCATTCGCCGGCGGCGAGTTCATCCAGGCTCGGCGCCGGCAGGCCGAGGCGCGCGGCATACAGCCAGGTGTTGGTCAGCACGCGCGGCACATAGGCGCGGGTCTCGTCGATCGGGATCGCCTCGATGAACAGCAGCGGGTCGCCCTGGTCGCGCACCAACGGCCCCCAGTGCGCGAAACTGCCGAGACCGGCGTTGTAGCTGGCGATCAGGCGGATCAGGTCGCCGTTGACCGGGTCCTGGCCGGCCAGGAACACGATGTAGCGCTGGCCGAGATCGAGATTGAACGCGGGATCATGCAGTTCGGCATGCCCGGCGAGCGGCCGGCCGAGCATGTCGCGCGCGGTTTCCGGCATGAGCTGCAGGATGCCGCGCGCGCCGGCGGAGGAGATCATGGCCGGATCGAAATTCGATTCGGTCCGCGCGATGCCGTACACCATCGCCGGATCGACGGTGAAGCCGCCGGCCGGATGCAGCGGCGGCAGTTTCAGCGCCGCCGGCGCCTCGGCAATCCCGGTCGCATCGGCCAGCCGCCGGGCCGCCGCGGCGATCGCACCGCCACTCGCGAGCAGCGGCCGCAGCTCGGCCGCCGCGCGCGCCCGCTGGCCGAGCTGGAGCAGCGCGAAGGCCCGCCGCCCGGCCGGCACCGATTGCAGCGCCCCCACCTCCTCGCCGGTCAGCACCGCCCCGCCCGCCGGACGCCGCAGGCCGAGGCGGCGGCGGGCCAGCAGGCCGTAGAAGCTGCGCGGCTGCTGGGCGGCCCGGCGCAGCCAGGATTGCGCGCGCTCCCCCTCTCCCTCCGTGACCGCCGCGCGGGCGGCCCAGAAGGCGCAGGCGGCGCGCTGCTCGCCGGTGCCGATCGGGGCATCGGCCCCGGCCGCGAACAGCGCTCCGGCGGCTTCGGTCTCGCCGGTGCGCCATGCGGCGAGACCCGCGGCCAGCGCCGCCGGCGCGGACCGGCCAGCCACCGCCCCGCCCAGCACGATCGCGTCGCTGTCGCGGTTGAGCGTGAACAGGATGCGCGCCGCCTCGCCTTGCAGCACTGCGGCGTAATCGGCGGACAGGCCCCGCGTGCGGGCGAGCAGCCGCAGCACCCCGGGGGCACCCTGCGCGCGCGCCGACTCATGCACGTCGCGGTCGAGTTCGGGGTTGTGCCGCGGCAGGTCGCGACCCATATCGGCATCGTCCTGATCCGGCGGCGGATCGGCGGCGCGCGGCGGCGGGGGTGGCGGGGTCTCGCCTTCCGGCAGGCGGGCCAGCAGCAGCCGGTACAGCGCCGACGCATCCGGCAGATCGGGCCAGCGCAGCAGCCAGTCGCGCAGCGCATCGGCGCTGGGCCGCGTCGCCGGGTTCAGATAGCGATCGGCGAGCAGGTGGCCGTACATCGCCCGGCCGAGCGGCGTCGCGGTGTCGAGCCATGCGGCGACCCGCGCCGCGCCGGCCATGTCGCCGGCCTCCTGCAAGGCAAAGGCGCGCCGCAACCGCGCCGCCTGCTCGCCCGGCAGGGGCGCGGGCAGCCGCACCGGGCCATCGCCCGTGGCGGGAATGTCCTGCGGCACTGGTTGCGCGCGGGCCACGCCCTGGGGGGATTTGAGGAGCAGGAAGGCCCCGGCCAGTACGACCGCGGCGACGGGAAGCCGGGCGAACGCGCGTCCGATCCCTCGCATACTTCGCCGGTAAACAGCGACAGGCCGAGACGCAACGGTGCGGGCCGGGATGAATCTCGTATTTGAGACGGTCCGACGGAAGGCCAGCGGCTTAGCGGATGTTGCGGAATCACACCTGCGTCAGGTCCGCGTCGAGTGATCGGCGCAACAGCCGCAGATCGGCCCACGCCTCGCACTTGGCGCCGGCGTTGCGCAGCAGGTAGGCGGGGTGGAACACCGGCAGGGCCGGGACCGGCGCCGCCAGGCCGGGAATGGCGGCATCGTGCCAGCGCCCGCGCATCCGCGTGATGCCGGCACTCCCCCCCAGCACCCCGCGCGCCGCGAGCGTGCCGAGCAGCACCAGCCGCCGCGGCCGCACCAGGGCGATGTGGCGCAGCAGGAAGGGCAGGCAGATCAGCACTTCCGCGTCGGTCGGGTTGCGGTTGCCGGGAGGACGCCAGGGAATCAGGTTGGTGATCAGGTAGCGCGTGCGGTCCAGGCCGATGCTGGCCAGCATCCGGTCCAGGAACTGGCCGGAGCGGCCGACGAACGGCTTGCCGCTGCGGTCCTCCTCTTCGCCGGGACCCTCGCCCACCAGCATCAGCCCGGCCTCGGGATTGCCGTCGGCGAAGACGAGGTTGGTCGCGGTGGCGGCCAGCGGGCAGCCGTCGAAGGCGGCGAGCGCGGCGCGCAGCTCCGCGACCGTCCCTGCGGCGGCGGCCACCTCCTGCGCCCGTCGCACCGGGGCGGGCTGCGCCGTCGG
>JAKAZX010000012.1 GCA_021826485.1 Pseudomonadota bacterium
GCGGCGCGGGGACGATCAGGGCGGGCGCATCCGTGTGTGTCAGGGCGGCCGTCGGCGGGGCAGGCGGCGCGGCAGGAGGGGGCGGTTTGGCCGGCGGTGCGGTGGCAAGCCGGGCCGCCAGGGCCGCGGCGAATGCCGGTGCCGCCGGCAGCGCGGCGCCGCGCGGCTGCGGCGGCGCCGGCTGCTTCAGGTCCGGGATCGGGAGCGGATGCGCCATGACCGGCTGCGCAACGCAAGCCGCTTGCCACGCCGCACGCCGCTGCCGGCCGCGGCCGGCACCCGCCGCGCGGCACATCCTGCCCGGCGCAGTGCGCCTGCCCGGCACATCCTGCCGGGCGATTCCGCAGCCTGCATCTGCGGAATCGCGGTGCGGCCGAATGGCACGCTTCCTGCTGCTGCGCCGCTGTGGAACGAAGGAGGCGGCAATGTCGCTGTTCGGCGCACTGGATACGGCGATCAGCGGACTGTCCAGCCAGTCCTCGGCATTCGGCAATATCGGCGACAATATCGCCAACAGCCAGACCACCGGCTTCAAGCGCGTCGATACCAGCTTCCTCGACTACCTGACGACCAGCACGCAGACCGACAACCAGCCGGGCGCGGTGGTCGCGGTGCCGCAATACGTCAACACCGTGCAGGGCACCATCGCGCAGACCGACAACCCGCTGGCGCTGGCGATCTCCGGCCAGGGGTTCTTCGCCGTCAGCCAGGCGGCCGGCAGCAGCGCCACCGGCCCGGTGCTGTCGCCGCAACCGTATTACACGCGCGCCGGCGACTTCCAGCTCGACAAGAACGGCTATCTGGTCAATTCCGCCGGCGACTACCTGAACGGCTGGCTGGCACAAGGCAACGGCACGATCGACACCAACACGCTGGCCCCCATCCAGATCAGCGAGTCGCAGTACAAGCCGGTGGCCAGCAGCAATGTCACGCTGTCGGCCAATCTGCCGCCCGCCGGCAATCCCAGCCCGACCAACCCGGCCGTGCAGGCGCCGATCACTTCCAATGTCAGCGTCTATGACGCACAGGGCCAGTCGCACCAGTTGACGCTCAGCTTCACTTCCGCCGGCGCCGGCAGCAACGACTGGTCGCTGACCGTCACCGACGATCTCGGCAACACCATCGGTACCGGCACGCTGACATTCGGGGCGGACGGGACGCTTGCGTCCGTCACCCAGGGTGGCACGACGGTTTCGGCGGCCGGCGCGGCCGGGTCGCTGACGCTGAACACCGTCTATCCGGCGGCCGGCGGCGGCACGCAGTCGATCGCGCTCAATCTCGGCACGATCGGCGGCACCGGCGGACTGACGCAGTTCGCGGGCTCCGGCTATGCGCTGCACGGCATCAGCCAGGACGGCGTGCCACCGGGCAATTTCAGCAGCATCACCATGCAGACCAACGGCGATGTCGTGGTGAACTACGACAATGGCCAGACCCGCACGATCGCGCAGGTGCCGCTGACCACCTTCGCCGCGCCGGATGCGCTGCAACGGCAGGACGGCGCCGATTTCACCGCCACCATCGGCTCCGGCCCGGCGCTGACGCAGGCGGCGGGCAGCAACGGCGCGGGCACGCTGGTCACCAGCTCGATCGAGCAGTCCAATGTCGATATCGCCAACGAGTTCAGCCAGCTCATTGTCGCGCAGCAGGCCTATTCGGCGAACGCCAAGACGGTGACGACGGCGGATGCGATGTTGCAGGCGACGCTGGACATGGTGCGATGAGCGCACCGCGCATCGGTGACGTTGGCGTGCCGCCATGAGCCTGTCGGCCGCGCTCGCCATCGCCACCGGCGAGATCGCCAACATCAACGACCGCTTCGCGCTGATCGGCCACAACATCGCCAACGCCGGCACGCCGGATTATGCGGTGGAGGATGTCAGCCAGCAGAGCGTGAGCGCGGGCGGCGTCGGCCTGGGCGCGCGGCAGGGCACGGTGACGCGCGACGTGGACACGGTGCTGCAAGGCAATCTGTTCGCGCAGAACGGCACGGTCGCCAGCCTGCAGGCCCAGGCGACCGCCCTGCAACCGATCGACGCGGCGGAGGGGGCACCGGGCAGCGGCAGCGATATCGCGAGCCTGCTCGGCACGCTCGGCAACCAGTTCGCGGCGCTGGAGACCGACCCGAGCAGTGCCGCGCAGCAGCAGGCCGTCGTCGCTTCCGCGCAGACGCTGGCAGGCCGGGTCAATGCCGTCAGCAACGCGGTGCAGGGTGCGCGGCAGTCGGCGCAGAACGCGATCGTCGGCGATGTCAGCACGCTGAACACGACGCTTGCCACCATCGGCACGCTCAGCCGGCAGATCGTCGCGGCCCAGGCGGCCGGGCAGAGCACCGCCGATCTGTCGAACCAGCGCGATGCGGCGATCGACACGCTCAGCAGCCTGGTCGGCGTGACGGTTCTGCCGCAGGCGAACGGGGACGTGCTGCTGGCGACCGCCGGCGGCCTGGTGCTGCCGACCGACGGCACGGCGTTCGCGACCGGCAATGCCTCGCTCGGTGCCACCAGCTACGCGCCCGGCGGCGGCGTGCCGCCGATCACGCTCAACGGCCGCGACGTGACGGCGCAGTTGCAGGGCGGGCAGATCGGCGCGCAGATCACGCTGCGCGACAGCACGCTGCCGACGCTGCAAGCCAATCTGGACGAGTTCGCCGAGACGCTCTCGACCCGTTTCGCGAACCAGGGACTGACGCTGTTCAGCAACGCGGCCGGCACGGTGCCGGCGGGCGGCGGCGTGCCGGCGCAATCCGGCTATCTCGGCTATGCCTCGGAGATTCAGGTCAACCCGACGGTTGCCGGCAATCCCGCGCTGGTGCGCGACGGCACCAATGCGATTGCCGGATCGCCGGGCGGTGCCAGCGCGTTCACGCCGAATCCCGCCGGCGGGCCGGCCGGATTCAACACGCTGATCGGTCGCGTGCTGACCTATGCGCTGGGGACGCAGGTGCAGGCGGGCGTGGCCCAGCCGGCGCCCGCGACTGGCGGCCTCGGCGCCGCCGGCACGCTCGCCGCCGGCTTCGCGCCGCCCGCCGATCTCGGTGCGCAGGCCGCCGCGGTAGTGGCGCATGAAGCATCGGCCAGTGCCGCGGTCAGCAGCCAGTTGACCGAGGCACAGGGCGTGCAGACCACGCTACAAACGAAGCTTTCCGGCACGACCGCGGTGAACATCGATACGGAGATGTCCACGATGATCGCGTTGCAGAATGCCTACGCCGCGAATGCGCGGGTGATGAGCAGCGTGCAAGCGATGTGGTCGCAACTGCTGCAAAGCGTCGGGCCGTGAGCGGGGCGATCACCGCCGCCGGGTTCGACGGCAGCATCGGCAGCGCGCTGCTGCAGGACAGCGCCGCGGTGCGCCAGCAGCTCGACACGCTGTTGCAGCAGGCCGGCAGCGGCTACGTCGCCGATACTTTCGCCGGCCTCGGCAGCGGCGCCGCGGCGACCGCGCTCGCGGTGGCGCCGCAGATCGCCGCCACGCAGACCTCGCAGAGCGACATCAACGCGGCGACCGCGCAGATGCAGGTGGCGCAGACCGCGCTGTCGCAGATCAGCAGCATCGCCAGCACCTTCTACGCCGACACCAACAACCTCAACGGCCTTGATCCGTCGCAGGTGGACAGCACCGCGTCGGATGCGCAGCAGGCGTTGCAGCAGGTGGGCGGGCTGCTCGACAGCACCGATGGCGGGCTCTATGTGTTCGGCGGCCAGGACAGCGCCAACCCGCCGGTGCCGAACGCGCAGAACATCCTGTCCTCCGGCTTCTTCACGCAGATCCAGTCCACGGTGGCGGGCCTTGCGGGCAGCGGCGCGTCGGCGGTGATTGCCGGCACGCTCGCGGTGGCGGGGTCGAATGCGGCGGGCACCTCGCCGTTCTCCGCGGCCATGTCGCAACCCGCATCGGTGTTGCAGGCGCAGCGCCCGAGCGTTGCCGCCGGCGCGGGGCAGATCGTGCCGATCGGCATTCCCGCCAGCGCCAACGGCTTCATCGCCAGCACCGGCAGCTCCACCACCGGGTCCTACACCCGCGACATCCTGCGCGCACTGGCGACACTCGGCTCGCTCAACAGCAGCCAGGTGAACGATGCCGGATTCGCTGCCGTGGTGCAGGATGTTCACATCAGCCTCGGCGACGCGCTGACCGCGCTCAACCAGGACGCGGGTGCGCTCGGCACCACGCAGACCAATCTGCAGGCGGAGCAGACCACGCTCGGCCAGACCACCACGGCCTTGCAGACTCAGCTTTCCGGCGTGCAGGACGCGGACATGACCTCGACGCTCGCGCAGCTCAGCCAGACGCAGACGCGGCTGCAGGCGTCCTACCAGTTGCTGTCCAGCCTGCAATCGCTCTCGCTCGCCAAGTTCCTGTCGCCGATGATCGGATGAACATGGCGCCGCATCAGCGTAGCTACGACAGATACGCCTCCAGCAGCGCGGCGTCGGCATGCAGTTGTGCGGCCGGGCCGGCGGCGACGATCTCGCCGCGCTTCATCACATAGGCATGCTCACAGACCGATAGCGCGATCTCGGCGTTCTGCTCGACCAGCAGGATCGACTGGCCCTGCCGGTGCAGCGTGACGATGGCAGCGAACACCTGATCGACGATGGCGGGCGCGAGGCCCATCGACGGCTCGTCCAGCAGCAGGACGCGCGGCGCCGTCATCAGCGCGCGGCCGATCGCCAGCATCTGCTGCTCCCCGCCGCTCATCAGCCCGCTGACCTGCCGCCGCCGTTCCTTCAGCCGCGGGAACAGATCATAGACGCGGGCCAGCAGGTCGGCTTCCTGCCCGCGGCCGGCGTAGCGGCTGAGCCGCAGATTCTCCTCGACCGTCAGCGGCGCGACCACCATCCGCCCTTCCGGCACCAGCGCCAGCCCGGCGCGCACCACCCGGTGCAGCGGCATGGATGCAATGTCGCGCCCGTCGAGCAGGATGCGCCCATCGACCGGCCGGTGCAGGCCGGCGATGCTGCGCATCAGCGTCGATTTGCCGGCGCCGTTGGCGCCCAGCACGGCCACCATGCCACGCTCCGTCACCTCCAGCGCGACGCCGGAGAGTGCGCGGATCGCGCCGTAGCTAGCGGAGAGCGCGGATACGCTCAGCATCGGCCGAATGTCCGAAATACGCGGTCTGCACGTCGGGATGCGCGATGCACTCAGCCGGCGTGCCGGCCACCAGCAGCCGCCCGAAGCTCATCACCGCCGCATGGTCGCAGAACTCCGTGACCAGGCGGACATTATGCTCCACCATCAGCACGGTCAGCCCGGCATCGCGCAATTCATGCACAAGGCGGCCGATGGCGGCCGATTCCTGCGCGTTCATGCCGGCCGTCGGCTCGTCCAGCAGCAGCAGCCGCGGCGCGGCGCCGAGCGCGCGGGCGATCTCGATGCGCCGCTGCTCGCCATAGGACAGCGTTTCCGCCAGCACGTCGGCACGATGTGCCAGCCCGACGCGCGCCAGCAGGTGCCGCGCATGCTCGGTGGCCCGCGCCTGCGCCGCACGCGCCGCCGGCGTGCCGAGGAAGGAGGCGAACAAGGAGGTGCCGCGGCGCAGGAAGCAGCCCGCCAGCACCTGCTCCAGCGCCGTCATGCCGCTGAACAGCCGCACGTTCTGATAGGTGCGGACGATGCCGCGCGCGGCGATCCGATGCGCCGGCAGGCCCTGGATGTCGTCGCCCGCCAGCCGGATGCAGCCGGCATCCAGCGGGAACATGCCGGTGACGAGGTTGATGACGGTGGTCTTGCCGGCGCCGTTCGGCCCCATCAGCCCCATCACGCTGCCCGCCGGCACGCCGAGCGAGAGCGATGCCACGGCCGCGACGCCGCCGAACGACTTCCGTACGGCGTCGAGTTCCAGCAGCGTTCTGCTTTCCGTCCGCATGGTCATGCGTTGCGCCGGCGGGCGGCGCGGCGCCGGCGCCAGGCGCGCGGGTCGATCAGGCCGCGCGGCAGGAAGATCATGATCAGCAGCAGCGCGACGCCGTTCGCGACATCCTGCATGGCGGGCACCACCGCCTGCGCGATCACCGGCAGCGCCGTGAACACGGCGGCGCCCGCGACCGCACCGGCCCAGTGATACGATCCGCCGAGCACGACGGAGGCGATCATGGTGAAGGCGATGTTGACGAAATACGTGTCGGGCGAAAGGAATTGCAGCATCACCGCAAGCAGCACGCCGCCCGCGCCGCCGACCGCGCCGGAGATCAGGAATGCGATCATCTGCACCCGGCGCGGCGACATGCCGAGGCTGGCGGCGACGGCCGGATCCTCCCGCACCGCGCGGGCGGCGATGCCGTACCACGAAACGGCCAGCCGCTGGAATATCAGCATCAGCAGCAACAGCAGCAGGATCAGCACGCCGATCGGCAATTCCACCGGGATCGACAGGCCGTTGACGCCGCCGGTCAGCGCCGGCGCATTCAGCACGACGACGCGGGTGATCAGCACCAGCGCCAGACTCGCCAGCGCCATCCAGTGGCCTTCCAGGCGCAGGAAGATCAGCGCGACCAGGAATGAAAGCACCCCGCCGGCGAGGATCGCCGCCGGCAGCGCCAGCAGCGGGCCGATGCCCGCGTGCAGCATGACCTGCGCGCCGAGGAAGCCGCCGAACGCCGCATAGCTGACGGAGGCGAAGCTGAGCACTCCGGCGGACAGCACCGCATAGGTGCTGAGCGCCAACACCGCATTCACCGCGGCGAAGCCGAGCGTGCTCTGATAGGCAGCCCAGGTATCAGACAGCCAGTCCATCACGCGCGGACGAATCCGGCCCGGCCGAACAGCCCGCGCGGGCGCACCAGCAGGAAGCCGAGCAGCAGCGCATAGGTGATGCCGTCGCGCAGGCTGGTGGACAGGTATTGCGCGGTGATCACCTCGGCAATGCCGAGAGCCACACCCGCGATCGCGGCGCCGCGGACATCGTCGTAGCCGCCGACCACGACCGCGGCAAACCCCTTCAGCAGCAGGCCCTCGCCGAGCGAGAACGACACGTTCTGGGTCGAGATGCCGGCGAGCACGCCGGCAAGGCCGGAGGTGGCGCCGGCCAGGAACGCGGTCGCCAGCACCACCATGCGCGGGTTGACCCCGCCGAGCGCAGCCGCCGCGCCGTTCCAGCCCACCGCCCGCATCGCCGCGCCGAAGCGGCTGCGCCGCACCAGCAGGTGGATCCCGAACGTCGCCACCAGCATCGCGGCGATGGTGAGAAGCTGCATCGCCGGCAGCGGCATGGTGCCCAGATGATACATGCGCGCCGGGTAGCTCCCTTGCGGGAAGCTGAGACTTTGCTGCCCGGTCGCGAACCCGGCCAGACTGTCCAGGATGATCCAGAAGGCGATGCTGGTGATCAGGGCGGCGAGCATGCCGGCGCCGCGGGCGCGCAGCGGCTGGAAGGCGACCTGATCGACGAACAGCGCAAGCAGCCCGCCGGCCACCACGCCAGCGAGCACGGCGAGCGGGAACGGCAGGCCCAGCCGTTCCGTCGCCGCCAGTGCCGCAATCGCGGCCCAACTGGCATAGGTGCCGTGGGCCGCGTTGAGGATGCCGAGTGTGGCGAACACCAAACCGAAGCCGATCGCGAACAGCGCATAGAGCGCGCCGAGCGCACAGCCGTTCAGCACCTGCTCGGCAAACAGCTCCATCCCCGGTCGGCCGGCTACTTTCCGGACGGCCAGGGGGCGATGGCGCCGTCCTTGGTCCAGGCGACGATCACGGTGTCCTTGGTTTCCGCCTGCCCGTCGACCATCGGCTCGCCGCCATAGACGTTCGGCTCGACGGACTTGATCTGCGCGAGCGCTGCGCCGAGCGATTCCCGCGTCGGCTTGCCGGAGAGCACATGCAGGCCCTGGGCGATGAACTGCACTACCTGATAGCCCTGCGCGGAGTAGATGTCGGGCGGGGCGTCGAACTTCTTCGTGTACGCCGCGACGAACGCCTTCGCCTCCGGCGTCGCGGCGAGCGCCGCGGAGAAGCTGATCGGGAACGGCACGTCGGCGACCGTCGCACCCATCTTCTTGAACACGGTGGCGGGCGACAGCACGTCGTTGCCGACGATCGTCTTGGCATAGCCGCGTGCCCGCAATGCCGCGATGATCCCTTCGGCCGGCGTCTGCGTGGTGTAGACCAGGATCATGTCCGGGGCATAGCCGATGGCCTGCGTCGCCGGCGCGGTGAAATCGGTGTCCGAGGACAGCACGCTGACCACGCCCACCGTCTTCACGCCGGCCGCCTCCACGGCGTGCTGGCCGGCGGCCATGCGCGCCTTGAACGCGTCGTTGTCGGCGCTGACGAAATAGGCCGCGGTCTTCGGATGCATGACCTCGACGGCATGCTGCGCCGTGGCAACATCCTTCGGTCCGGGCAGGATGGTCATGCTGTACACCACCGGCGGCTTCGGCAGGCCGGGGGCGGTGGCGCCGAAGATCACCAGCGGCATGCCGGCGCCGAGCACGATCGGCTTGAGCGAGCCGGCGACGGCGGAGAGGATGCAGCAGGATGTCGCCAGGATGCTGCGATCGGCGATGAACTGGTGCATGTCCTGGATCGCGCGCGCCGGATCGCTGCCGCTTTCCTTGTCCGCCAGCGTCAGTTTTACACCGGCGCCGAGCCGGCCGGAGGCGGTGATCTCCTCCGCCGCAAGCTGCGCGCCGTGATAATAGGACAGCCCGGCGAAGGCGATCGGCCCGGTGTTCTCGGTGACGAAGCCGATCCGGTAGTCGCCCGCCGCCAGCCCGTCGGCATGTGCCGCAGGCATTGCGGCGCCCCCGATCAGCAGCGCCGCCGCCATACGCCAGCATATTCTCATGTTGCGTGTTTCCCCCCCGATGATGCCGCGGTCAGCTTGCCTTGCGTTCGGTCCAGGCCGGCGCATCCGGCAGCAGGCGCATCTGCACGTCCTCGATGGCCGAGAAGTCGAGCAGTTCGGCAAACTCCTTGTGGTCCATGCGCGGCAGCGGCAGCCCCTTGGTGGTGTGCGACTGCGCCAGGGCCTTCAGGTTGGTCATCACCGCGCTTGCGACGGTCATCAGCGCGGTCAGTGGGAAGGTCGCGATGCCGGCGATGTCGGCCAGGTCGGCGGGCGACAGGTCCTGCTCCAGCCAGCCCAGCACCTGCAGCGACACCGGCGCGCCCGCCGCGCTGCCGAAGCGGCGCAGCATGGCGGCATTCTTCATGGTCTTGGAAATCGGCTGCACCATGTCGGCGCCGGCCGCGACATAGGCGCGCGCCCGCTCGACCGCCTCGGCTTCCGTGCCCGCATCCGTGCGCGCGATGATGACGAGGTCGGGATCGCGCCGCGCCTCCACCGCCGCCTTGATCTTGGCGATGCCCTCGCCGACCGGGATCACCTCGATCCGGTTGGCGACCGCGGGGCAGCGCTTCGGCACCACCTGATCCTCCAGGATCACCGCGGCGGCCCCCGCCGTCTCGAACTCGCGCACGGTGCGCATCACGTTCACCGCGTTGCCGTAGCCGGTGTCGCAATCGGCGATCACGGGGATGTCCACCGTGTTGATCACCTGCCGCACCACGGCGAGGTTCTCCGTCATGGTGTAGAGCTCGACATCGGGCTTGCCGAGGAAGGAGGCGGAGATGCCGAAGCCGGAGGTCAGCACCGCCTCGAACCCGCTCGCCTCGATCAGCTTGGCGCTGAGCGCGTCATACGCGCCGGCCGCCCAGACGGTGCGGCGGGACGCCAGACGTTCGCGAAGCCATTTCCTCTGCTGCACGGCGCTCTCCTTTCGCGGAACGGGATCAGGCGCGGGACGCGACGCGGTCCCGCTTCAGATACGGCACGAGGCCGCCGGTCTCCAGCATCAGGTGGTCGGCGGCGGCCAGCGGCTCGATCGGGCGGGCGGCCCCGGAGGCGAGGTTGCGCACTTCGCCGGCCGTCCAGTCGAGTTCGATCTCGTCCCAGCGCCGCACGATGCCAAGCACGCCGGGGCAGGCAGCGAGCATGGTGCCCATGCTGATCTCCCCCCGCCAGAAGCCGGGGGAGAAGGATTCCGCGATCACGCCGGCGATGCCGAGATGGCGCAGCGCGCGCAGCGGCGGATAATGCGGATGTCCGTAGCCGAAATTGCCGCCGCCGACGATCACGTCACCCGGCCGCACCGCGGCGGCGAAGTCCGGATCATAGGCCTGCATCGCCAGCTTCGCGAGGGCTGCGACATCGGTGATCTTGATGTTCTTGACGCCGACAATCTGGTCGACGTCGAAATTCTCCTGGTCGAAGATCCAGGCAATGCGACCGCGCAGATTGGCAAGCGGCATGGCGCTTCCCCTCAGAGGTATTTGCGGGGATCGGCGATGCGCCCTTCCAGCGCCGCCGCCGCGACCGCCGCCGCGTTGCAGAGATAGATTTCCGAATCCGGGTTACCCATCCGCCCAGTCACGTTCAGCGTTCCGGTGGACACTGCCCGCTGGCCGGAGGACAGGACGGCAATGCGGCCGTAACAGTAATCGCAGCTCGGGCTGGAGGTGAAGGCGCCGGCCTCGACCAGCGTGGAGATGATCCCTTCCTCGGCCGCGCGGGCCATGATTTCCTGCGAGGTCGGGATGACGTGCAGGGAGAATCCGTCGCGCACGCGCCGGCCTTTCAGGATCTGGGCGGCAATGCGCAGATCCTCCAGCCGCCCGCTGGCGCAACTGCCGAGATAGCCGGCCTGCACCTCCATGCCGATATGGTCGGCAAGGTTGCGCGTGTTGGCCGGATTCGGCGGCACCACGATCACCGGCTCCAGCGCGCCAATGTCGATCTCATGCACGGCGGCGTATTCGGCATCGGGATCGCTCGTCACCGGCGGCAGCGCCAGGCGTGCGCGCGGGTCGGTGTAGGCGCGCGACAGCGCATCGGCATTGACCACGGCGGTGATCGCCCCTGTGAACATCGCCAGTCCGCAGATCACCTGCCGGCCTTCCAGCGAGATGCCGTCGAGTCCCGGCCCGCCGACTTCCATCACCTGGAAGCGGCAGGAACTCGGGCCGAGCACGCGCACGATATGGTGGAACACGTCGCGCGCCATCACGCCGGGCTGCAACTGTCCGGTGAGGTTGATGCGCGTGGTGTGCGGCACCTTCAGCGATACGTGCTCCCGCACGAACGCCTCAAGCACGTTGCGGCGCAGGCCGATCGCCAGCGTGCCGAAGGCGCCGAGCTGGCTGATGTGGCCGTCGAAATGCACCACGAACGCGCCGGGGCTGGCATAGCCGAGTTCGGCGGCCACCTGATGGCCGATGCCGCGCCGCTCATACAGCGGCACGTCGTGCGCCTGGCACCATTCGCGCGTCTGGATGTGCAACTGCTCCTCGGCGGCGGTGGCCACCGGGACCATGTGGTCGATGAAGATCGCGTACCGCTCCGGCTCGGCGAGCCGGTCGATACCGAAATCCTCCTTCATCTGGCGGAAGATCACGTCGGTATAGCCGGGGAAGTCGTAGACCACGACGAAATCCGGCTTGGCCATCACCTCCTCGCCGGCGCGGACGGCATCGCGCCCGGAGACGCGTGCCAGGACCTTTTCGGCCAGGGTGTAGCCCATCGTTTCCTCCTCCCGCCCTGCGGGTTGCCGCAGTTTCAGCCTTGGCCGGCGATCGTGTCAAGCAGTAATGCGCGTTTCACGGTATGAAATTCCCTGCTGCTATCGGAGATGGCTGGAAATCTCCGCCGCCGCCGCGCCGAGTTCGTCGAGCCAGCGCGGCATGCCCTCCGGCCCCACCAGCAGCGCCGTCAGGCCGCCCAGGCTGAGCGCGGCCATCACCGCGCCGCCGGCGTCGCGCACCGGCATGGCGACGGCGGAAAGCCCGACCACCACGTCGTCCTGCGTCACCTCGAACCCGCGGGCGCGCACCACCTCCAGATGGCTGCGCAGGCGGGGCATGTCGGTTTCCGAATGCGGCGTCAGCACCCGCGGTTCGGCGAGCGCCGCCGCGATCGCCTCCTGCGCCATATAGGCCAGCAGCAGGCGCGGGCCGGCGCCGCAGTTCCACGGCATGTGGCTGCCCACGCCCCACCAGTGGACCCGCACCGGGTCATGCCCGTGGACGCGCTCGAGGCAGAGTGCGCCGGGCGGTCCGTCCGCCACGCTCAGAAACACGGTGGCCCCGGTTGCCGCCGCCAGCCGCACCATCACCGGCCGCGCTTCTTCCCGCAGCCCGCCGGTCTCCACCGAGGCGGCCAGTTCCAGCATGCGCAGGGTCAGCGCATAGCGGCCGCTGCCGTCCTGGCGCACCAGCCCCTGGTCCATCAGCGTCAGCAGCAGCCGCCGCGCCGTGCCCTTGTCGAGCGCCGCGGCCAGCGCGGCTTCGGCCAGGGTGAGGCGGGGGCGGCCAGGGGTAAAGGCGCGCAGCAGGGCCAGCGCGCGGCTGACCGCCCGGACGGTGGTACGGTCGGCCGGCACGGCAGCAGGTGATACACGCTCGTGCATGCCGCCGGTCAGCGATACAGGGCGGGGCGGGGCGGCAGCGTCACCGGTTCCGGCCGGTTGGCGTGGAGGGCGCGGATGCCGGCGGCGGCGACGAGGTTCGCCGCATAGCCGTCCCACGCGCTTGCCCCGGTCTGCTCGCCGGTGCGGATGGCGCGCACCCAGGCCTGCAACTGGAGCTGGTAGGCGGCGGCGAAATGCGCGCGCCAGTCGGGCGCGAAATCGCCACCCTGCCGGCCGCCCGCGCGCAGCACCACCGGGTCCGCCGGTGCCCGTGTCAGCGTCCCACGCTCCCCCACCAGTTCGGCGCGCACGTCGTAGCCATAGCCCGCATTGACGAACACGCCGACATCCACCACCGCACCGCCCGACATGCGCAGGACCAGCAGCAGCCGGTCGCGCATCGCGGCGCCGCCATCGCCGGGGGCGAACACGCTGACCGATGTCACCTCCTGCCCCAGCAGCCAGCGCGCCACGTCGATCTCATGCACCGCCGCGTTGCTGATCACCATCGCGCTGTCGAACCATGGCGGCGCGCTGGCATTGTGATGCAGACAGTGCAGCAGCACCGCCGCCCCGATCTCCCCTGCGGCGAACCGGGCGCGCATCGCGGCATAGGCCGGATCGAAGCGCCGCATGAACCCCACCTGCACGCGCCGCCGGCCACCCTGCGTCTCGGCCTGCAAAATGGCCTCGGCCTCCGCCGCGGTGGCGGCGAGCGGCTTCTCGCACAGCACCGGCTTGCCGGCCGCCAGACAGGCCAGCACCAGTTCCGCATGCGTCGCATCGGGGGAGGCGACCAGCACGGCATCCACTGCGGGATCGGCGATCAGCGTCGCGCCGTCCCCATGCACCGCGACGCCGCCGCACGCCGAAGCGACGGCGGCGGCCCGGGCCTGGTCGGCATCCGCGATCGCCGCCAGATGCGCGCCGCCCACCGCGGTCGCGATGGTGCGGGCATGGTCGCCCCCCATCACGCCGGCACCGATCACGCCGATCCCGATGCTCATGTCGCCGCCCCCTCAGCCGCTTACCCGCACCCAGCGGCCTTCGCGGGCCGAGGCATAGATGGCCTCGGTCGTCTCCAGCACCGCCAAGCCTTCACGGAAATCGGCATGGCCCGTCGTCTCGCCGGCGATCGCGCGCAGGAGGTCGTAGACCTCGATGGTCTTGAGGTCGTTGAAGCCGATCTGGTGGCCGCCGGCGACGCAGAACGCGCCATAGGGCGGATGCTCCGGTCCGGCGAAGATGGTGCGGAAGCCGCGCCGGCCGGCCGGATCGTCGGTTCGGTACAGCCGCAGCTCATTGAACCGTTCCTGGGTGAAGGCGAGGCCGCCCTTGCTGCCGGACACCTCGAAATCGTGCCGCATCTTGCGGCCGGTGGCGATCCAGTTCGCCTCCAGCGACCCGGTGGCGCCGTTGGCGAAGCGGACATGCGCGCGCGCCACGTCGTCCACCTGCACCGCCCGGCGCTCGGCACTGCCGCGCGCCATCGGGCGGGAGGGGATGGCCGTCACCACGTCACCCAGCACCCGCTCGATCGGGCCGACCAGGTAGCGGGCAGTGGCGATGATATGGCTGCCGATATCCGCCAGCGCGCCACCGCCGCCCGCCGGGTCCAGCCGCCAGGACCACGGCGCCTCGGCATCGGCCATGTAGTCCTCGGCATGGATGCCCTGGAAGCTGCGCACGGTGCCGATCTCGCCGCTCGCGATGATCTCCCGCGCCAGGGCAAGCATCGGGTTCTTCAGGTAGTTGAAGCCGACGCCGGTGACCACGCCGGCCCGTTCCGCCGCCGCGGTCATCACGCGCGCATCCGCGGCGGTCGGCGCCAGCGGCTTCTCGCAATAGACGTGCTTGCCGGCGGCGATGGCGGCCAGCGCCATTTCGCGGTGCAGCGTGTTGGGCGTGGTGATCGCGACGATGCCGATGCGCGGATCGGCGATCAGGCTGCGCCAGTCCCCGGTCGCGCGGTGGAAGCCGAGCGCCTTTGCCGCCCGCGCCGCATCGGCCTCGGTGACATCCGCCAGCAGTTCGGGCACGACGTTGAACGGCAGGGTGAAGACGCGGCCGACATTGGCGAAGGCAAAGGCGTGGGTGCGCCCCATGAACCCGGAGCCGATCAGACCCAGGGCGAGCTCGGCGTCTTCGGTCATGGTCGTTTCCCCCTTTCCTGCCGCTGTCCGGCTCTGGCATCGCTACGGCGTTTTGACAGGGCAGGCAACACCGCGGCGCCGCGATTGCGTGCCGCTTTGCAACCGCCTGAGCGCCGGCATACCTTGCCGCCTTCAAGCCGATGGGGTCGCACTTGCCCGAACCGCGTGCCAAGCAGGACCGCCGGTCGCTGCGCCAGCTTGCCTACGAGGACGTGAAGCAGCGCATCCTCGATTCACGCTACCCGCCGGGCGCGATGCTGTCGGAAAACCAGCTTGCGGAGGAGCTGTGCATCAGCCGCACGCCGATCCGCGAGGCGCTGCGCGATCTGGCGACCGCCGGGCTGGTGCGGATCCTGCCGCAGCGCGGCATCGTGGTTTCCGAACTCACGCTGCAGGACACGGTGGAGGTGTATCAGCTCCGCGAACAGCTCGAATGCTTCGCGACGCGCCTCGCCGCGCAGCGGATCGGCAGCGACGACCGGCGCGGGTTCGAGGCGGATCATCTGCGGGCGCTGAAGTATCTGGCCGCCGGCAACGACCGGCTGGCCTATGACCATTCGATCCGCCTGCACGCCCGGATCATCGCGATGGCGCGCAATTCCCGGCTCACGCAGGTGATGAACCTGCTGGCTGACCAGACGCACCGGTTCGGCCTGCTGACGCTGCGCAACGGGCGGGCGCGGTCGGCGATCGCGGAACATGGGGAGATCATCGCGGCGCTGCTCGGCAACGACGTCGATCTGGCCGAGCAGCGCATGCGCGCGCATCTGCGCGCCGACCGGGACGTGGTGCTGGCGCTGATCCTGCCGGCCGGCGCCGATCCGACGCCCTTGACTTCCCGGCGCGAAGTCATCTTGTATGCCACTGCCACGCAAGAAGGTGATGGCCGGTGAGCAGCCCCGAGGCCGTGTTGGGCGGCGCGCATCCCGCCGCATCCGGCGACCCGGTGCGCCGCCGCTTCGTGGACATTCCCGGCGGGCAGGTGCATCTGCGGCAGGCGGGGCAGGAGCGGCCGGGACGGCCGCTGGTGATGCTGCACGCCTCCCCCGGCTCGTCGCGCATGCTGGTGCCGCTGCTGTCGCGGTTCGCGGCGACCCGGCCGGTGTTCGTCCCCGACACGCTGGGCAACGGCGATTCCTCCCCGCCGCCGGGGGATGCGCCACCGCTCGCGGTATTCGTCGATGCGCATTGCGCGGCGATCGATGCGCTCGGCCTGCGCCAGTTCGATCTCTACGGCACGCATACCGGCGCCAACATCGCCTGCGAAATCGCGATCCGCTGGCCCGACCGGGTCGGCCGGCTGATCCTGGATGGCGTTTCGCTCTATACGGAGGCGGAGCGCGACGAGATGCTGCGCTGCTACGCGCCGCCGGTCGTGCCGCGCGAGGACGGCAGCCATCTGCTGTGGATCTGGACCTTCATCCGCGACGCCTTCCTGTTCTGGCCCTGGTACAAGCGGGATGCGGCGCATCTGCGCGCGGTGGGACTGCCGGACGCCGATGCGCTGCACGACAAGTTCGTCGAAGTCGTCAAGGCCGCGCGCACCTACCACCTGTCGTACCGCGCCGCCATCGGCTACCGCAAGGAGGACCGGCTGCCGCTGGTCCGGGTGCCGACGCTGCTGGTTTGCGCGGAGACGGACATGCTGCTCGCCTATCTGGATCGTGTCGCCGCGCTGATGCCGGGCGCACGGCGCGTGACCATGCCGGGGTTCGCCGACGAGGCGTCGGCGCGGCGCAGCACCGCGCTGATGGCCGGCTTCCTCGACGACGATGCGGTGCCGGCGTCATGACGCCGCTCGCCGACCATGCCGCGATCCTGGATCAGGTCGATCGGTTCTGCCGCGCCATTCCGCCGGCCGAGGTGATCCGCCGCGATGCCGAGCACGTCCCGCCTTACGACTACATCCCGCAACTTGCGGCGCTCGGCCTGATCGGCGCGCCGGTGCCGGAGAGCGTGGGTGGACTCGGCCTGCCGTGGTCGCTGTTCTGCGTGATGCAGGAGCGGATCGCCTATCGCGCGCAGCCGATCGCATCGATCCTCAATCGCCTGATCACGTTCGGCGTGCTGCCGATCGTGCAGTTCGGGACGGACGCGCAGAAGCAGACGCTGATCCCGCAACTGCTCGCCGGCGAGGCGCTGGTCAGCCTGGCGCTGACCGAGCCGGGCGCAGGTTCCGACGCGCGGGCGGTTGCCACGCGGGCGGAACGCCACGGCAATTCCTGGCGCATCACCGGCCGCAAGACCTGGATCAGCGATGCCGATGCCGCCAGCCATCTGCTGACCCTCTGCCGCATCGCCGGGTCCGATGCGCCGGGCGATGGCCTCGCGGCCTTCCTGGTGCCGCGCCATGCGCCCGGCGTCAGCATGACGGTGCTGCCCAAGGTCGGCAACAACTGCATGCCGAGCTACGACATCGGCTTTGACGGCGTGACGGTCGAGGCCGCCGACATGCTGGGCGAACCGGGCCAGGGCTTCGCGGCGATCACCGGCACGCTGCGCTATTCCCGCGCCAGCCTGTCCGCCACCGTGATCGGCAGCGCCAAGGCCGCGCTCGATCTGGCCTTGCGGCACGCCGGGGAGCGTGTGCAGTTCGGCCGCCCGCTGTCGGCATTCCAGGTGATCCGCCATCGGCTGGTCGATATGCGGCTGGAAATCCGCAAGGCGGAACTGATGGTTCGCGAACTCGCGCGGCTGCTGGACGAACGGGAGCCGGCGGACGAACAGGCGGCGATGACGAAGATCGTCGCCACCGAGATGTTCCAGTACGTGACGGATCACGGCATGCAGATCCTGGCCAGCGCCGGCTATGCCGCGGAAAGCCCGATGCAGCGCTACTGGCGCGACGCCCGCCTGTACAGCTTCGGCGAAGGCGCGAACGAGATCCAGCGGGAGATCGTGGCGCGGCACATGGGCCTCGGCGGCAAGCCGCAATGAACCGGAACGGCGCCATCGACGCCGTCGTCAATATCTGGACGCCGGAGGCGCAGGGCCATCGTCCGGCCTGGCGGCAGGGTTTTTTCGTGGACAAGATGAAAGGCGATCGCAGCGGGATCGACGGCATCCCGCTGGAAGAGATACTGCGGCGGATGGATGCCGCCGGCATCGACCGCGCCTTCCTGATCGCGACGCGCGCCGGGCGCCCCGGCCATCCCTCCACCTATCGGATTCCCTACCGGCTCGTCTACGACGCGGTGCAGCGATATCCGGACCGGTTCTGCGGCCTGGCCGGCATCGACCCGTTTGATGGCATGCAGGGCGTTCGCGAACTGGTGCAGGCGGTGCGCGAATACGGATTCGTCGGCGCGCATCTGTATCCCCACTGGTTCGAACTCGCCCCCGATCACGCGCGCTATTATCCTTTCTATGCCAAATGCTGCGAGCTGGACATCCCGATCCAATTGCAGGTCGGCCAGTCGATGATCTACGCGCCCGACTATCCCTGCCGCAGCGTCGGCCGGCCGATCACGCTGGATGCCGTGGCCTGCGACTTTCCCGAACTGCGGCTGGTCGGCATCCATATCGGCATCCCCTGGACGGAGGAGATGATCGCGATGGCATGGAAGCATGCCAACGTGTTCATCGGCTGCGATGCCCACAGCCCGCGCTACTGGCCGCCGAGCTTCATCCACTTCCTGAACAGCTTCGGCCAGGACAAAGTGATCTTCGGCACCGACTTTCCGGTGCTGGAATTCGGCCGCACGATGCAGGAGATTGCCGCACTCGGCCTGCGCCCCGATCCGCTGCGCAAGCTGCTGCGCGACAACGCCGCGCGGATCTACCGTCTGAAGGACTGAGCGGTGAGCGCCACCATCGCCGACATGCTGCGTCTGCATGCGCGCAACCGGCCGCAGCACGAAGCCGCCGTCCACGACGGCGGCACCATCCGCTATGCGCTGCTCGACCGGATCGTCGATGCCCTCTGCATGACGCTGGTGCAGGCCGGCGTGCGGCCCGGCGATCTGGTCGGCCTGTCGCTGCCGGATGACGTGCGGCATCTCGTCGCGCTGCTCGCGGTGATCCGCGTCGGCGGCGTCATCCTGCCGCTCGACCGGCGCTGGACGCTGCGCGAGCGGCAGGATGTCACAACCCGCTTCGGCGCCGCCATCGTGCTGACGGATGAGCACCCGGCGCCTGCCGGCTGGCTGTTCATCGGCGATGCGCCGCCGGAGCCTGCGACATCGCCGTTCGACGCTCCGGCGGTCGCGATCGATGCGCCGATGGTGCTGTCGCTGTCGTCCGGCACGACCGGCGCACCGAAGGGGCCGCGCCTGACGCACCGGCAGTTGATCAGCCGCTTCATGGTCTACTGGATCGATATCGGCCTGGGCGCACGGGACCGGTTCGTGATCGCGACGCCGTTGTTCTTCGGCGGCGGGCGCGCCTTCGCCCTCGCGATGATCTATGCCGGCGGCACCGTGTGCCTGTTCCCGCCACCGTTCGAGCCGGCGGAGCTGACGCACTTCGTCGCCCGCATCCGGGCGACCGCGATGTTCCTGGTACCCACGCAGCTTCGCCGCCTGCTGGCGGAGGAGCGGAACGGCCAGGTGGCCTTCCGGCAGTTGCGCGCGCTGATCTCCAGCGGCGCCGCCTTGTTCGCCAATGAGGCCGCCGCGGTGCGCGAACGGCTCTCGCCCAGCCTCTATCAGTATTACGCGACCACCGAGGCCGGCGGCATCACGCTGCTGCCGCCCGAAGCGCAGGATGCGCATGCCGGATCGGTCGGCCGGCCCTGTTTCGGCGTCGATGTCGCCGTGGTGGACGGGGAGGGCCAGGCGCTGCCGGCGGGCGAAACCGGGCGCCTGCGCTACCGCAGCCCGGCTTCGCCGACCGGCTATCACGTCGGCGATCCGTCCGGCGCATTCGCCGACGGCTGGTTTTATCCCGGCGACCTCGCGCGGTTCGACGCCGACGGCTATCTCTATCTGCAAGGCCGCGCGAAGGACATCATCATCCGCGGCGGAGTGAACATCCATCCGGCCGACATCGAACGCACGCTGCTCGACATGCCCGGCATTGCCGATGCCGCCGTCACCGCCATCCCATCCGCCGAGTTCGGTGAGGAGGTTGCGGCCTTCATCGTCCGGTCGGCGGAGATCGGCAATGCCGAGATTCGCGCCTTCTGCGCCGAGCGCCTCGCGCGCTACAAGGTGCCGGGCGCAATCGTTTTCGTCGATGCGCTGCCGCGCAACTCCGCCGGCAAAGTGGTGAAGACGCAGTTGCTGCCGCTGTGGCAGGCCGATCAGGCCCGCCGGTCGGCCGCCTGCCAGTAGCGCTCCAGATTGGCGATCAGTTGCGGGCTGAAATGGCAGATCGCCTGTTCGCGCGCATACACCGCCATGTAGCTGCGGAACGTGTCCAGCGGCTCCGCCCCGGCGCGCAGCGCGCGCCGGTTGCCCACCAGGCTGACCGCGCCCGAATTGGTCAGGCCGTCCACCACGCGCTCGATCGCCGCATCCATGTCCTCCGGCGCCGCGATCTCGTCGCAGATCAGCCGCCCTTCCGGCGAGTCGCACTCCAGGCGGCGGCCGTAGCCGATCAGTTGCCGCGCGATGCGGTCGCCGACGAACCGCGGCAGCCGCAGATTGGCGGCCCCGGGAATGATCCCTTCCTTGCGTGCCGGCAGCGTCATATAGGCGCCGCGCGCCGCCAGCACGTAGTCGCAGGCGAGCAGGATCTGGCAGCCGCCGCCGATCGCGAATGCGTCCACCGCGGCGATCCACGGTTTTTCCCGCGTCGTGCCGCGCCATTCGTCGGGCGGTGAATCGGGTACCGCGACGCCACGGAAAATCTTGTTCACCGCCGCAAGGTCGCGCCGCAGATACCAAAGATAGGAAATGCGGCCGTGATACAGATGCGTCAGGTTGATACCGGCGGAGAATACGCGCCGCCCGGCATGGCGCGGATGCTCCACCACTTCGCCGCGCAGCACCACGGCATCGGTCGCGGGATCGAGGGTCGCGAGATCGACGGCGGTCTCGAAATCCTCCAGCGTCGCTTCGTCCTCCGCGTTCAGGAACCGCGGGTTGCGCGTCATCAGCAGCGTCGCCCGGCCGCGCCGCTCGACGCGCGCGGTCGGCAGATCGACCGCCCCGTCACGCTCCAGCACCGGCAGCAGCGCGCGGGCCTGCGGCCGCGGCAGCAGCATCGCATGGCACAGATGGCGCCCGCAGGCCGGATCGGCGAGAACATGGGCCAGCAGCAGGCCCTGGTCGATCTCCAGCCCGTCCTTGTCAGCCTGCCGATGCGCCGATTCTCCCGCCACCTGCGTCGCGGACGGCACCAGGCCGGGCACCAGCGCCGCCGCATCCTCCATCAGTTGCTCGATGCGCACATGCCGCGTCATGCCGGCGGTGAGCGCGTGGTACAGCGCCACCGCATGGTCCGTCAGGAAGCGTTCGCGCGGTTCGCGGCTTCCGGCCAGCAGCCGCGCCGCCGCCTGCGCCTGCGCCGGGTCGCGATCGGGCTTCGCCGGCAGTTGCGCCAGCGCCGCCGCGGCCGATGCGCAGGCGAGCGACAGCGCCGCCGCGTCGCTCGCGAAATCGCCGCTCATGGTCGCTGCAAGCGCAGGTCGCGCACGCGCCTTGCCTTGCCGGCGGAGCGTTCGATCGTCCCGGCCGCCGCCACCATCACTTCCACGGTCACGCCAAGCTCCTCCTTGATCCGCCCTGCGAGCGCGCCGGCAGGCTCCGTCGTATCGGAAGCAGCGCGCAGTTCGACATGCACCGTCATGCGGTCAAGCCGCACGTCGCGCGAAAGCTCGATCAGGTAATGCGGTGCCAACCGCTGGTCGCGCAGGATCAGCTCCTCGATCTGGCTCGGAAAGACGTTGATGCCGCGCAGCACGATCATGTCGTCCGAGCGGCCGGTGATCCGCGCCATGCGCCGCATGGTTCGCGCCGTGCCCGGCAGCAGGCAGGACAGGTCGCGGGTGCGATAGCGGATCACCGGCATCGCCTGCCGCGTCAGCGACGTGAACACCAATTCCCCCGGCGTGCCGTCCGGCAGCACCGCGCCGGTTTCCGGGTCGATGATCTCGGGGTAGAAGTGGTCTTCCCAGATATGCGGCCCGTCCTTGCTTTCCACGCATTCGCTGGCCACGCCCGGCCCCATGACCTCGGACAGTCCGTAGATGTCCAGCGCATCGATGCCGAAACCCTGCTCCAGCTCGGCGCGCATCGCCTCGCTCCAGGGTTCGGCGCCGAAGATGCCGGTGCGCAGGCCGTAGGCGCGCGGGTCGTGGCCCTGGGCGCGGAACTCGTCCAGGATCACCAGCGAATAGCTGGGTGTCGCCATCAGGATGTCGGGGCGCAGATCGCGGATCAACTGCACCTGCCGCGGCGTCATGCCGCCGGAGACGGGAACCACCGCGCAGCCCAGCCGCTCCGCCCCGGCATGCGCGCCGAGGCCGCCGGTGAACAGTCCGTAGCCATAGGCGACGTGCACCGTCATGCCGCTGCGCCCGCCGGCAGCGTAGATCGAGCGTGCAACCAGCTCAGCCCAGTGGTCGAGGTCCATCAGTGTCGAACCGACGACCGTCGCGCTGCCGGTGGTGCCGGAGGACGCGTGCA
>JAKAZX010000335.1 GCA_021826485.1 Pseudomonadota bacterium
TCACGATCTGAACTGCGATCAGGACGATGCAGGATTAACGCCGCTGGCCGGCGCATCCGCCGTCGTTTGAGTTTGCGGGGTTGCGGGCGAGGGTCTCGGCGCCTGAGGGCGCTTTCCATGCATAGAATGCAGTTCGAAATAAGATTCGGAAGGTTCCGGTCGCGGCGTCGTGGGTTTCTCGCCCTCCCCGGCGATCCTCGGACGGCGAACTTCATATCCCATATCAGCCTCCTAGTTCAGCACTTCGATTGACGTGACATTCGAGAAGTCGGCGACATACAGACCAGGCCCCGCTACTTCGCTGGATATGGTAGCACCGTTGGCGTCAGGTTCCCACCACACCGCATCGACAAGGAATATTTCGCGAGGGTCGCCGAACTGCGAGTAAAATCGTGGCCAGCCGACCAGCGAGCGGCCGTCGGTAAAGCGGATCCTGATCCAATAGGCGCGATAGTGATTGAATATGTCCGCCCAAACATCAACGGAGCTATTTTTGTTAGTAATGCGAAGCCACCGCAGCGTGTCATTGATGATGCGGAAGTTGTTGAGAACCGCAAACACGGTCGCGATTGCCACTGACAGCAGCGATCCATAGAAGAGGTTTTTGCCCACGAATGCGTTGATGATCTGGATGGGCGCGGCACTCTGATCGACCGCAATGGGCAGCAGCGATATTCCGAACCCGACCTTCAGCGCGACCGAACTCAGCAGCGTCAGGACCAGCGCTGCAACAATACGCTCGAAGTTGTCCCGCTTCCTACCTTCGACAAGGAAATCATAAACGAGCGCCCCCAGAAACCCCGGAAGCAAATAGAGGAACAGAAAGACCGCGCCCGATCCGCCTTTTAGAACCTCATCCATCGGCGTGCCTTACGCGATCTTCCGCGCCAGCGCCCCGGTCGGGATCTCCTCGTTGAAGCAGCGCTGGTAATATTCCGCCACCGTGCTGCGTTCCGCCTCGTCGCATTTGTTCAGGAAGGTCAGCCGGAACGCGAAGCCGACATCGCCGAAGATGCGCGTGTTCTCCGCCCAGGTGATGACGGTGCGCGGTGACATCACGGTGGAGATGTCGCCGTTGATGAAGCCGGCGCGCGTCAGGTCGGCCAGCGCCACCATGCTCTCGACCCGCTTCTTCATCGCCTTGTCGCCGGCATCGATGCCGAGCTTGGCCAGCACGATCTCGGTTTCCTGCGCGTGCGGCAGGTAGTTCAGGGTGGCGACGATGTTCCAGCGGTCCATCTGGCCCTGGTTGATCTGCTGCGTGCCGTGATAGAGCCCGGTGGTGTCGCCCAGCCCGACCGTGTTCGCAGTCGAGAACAGGCGGAATGCCGGATGCGGCCGGATCACCCGGTTCTGGTCGAGCAGCGTCAGCTTGCCCTCAACCTCCAGCACGCGCTGGATCACGAACATCACGTCCGGCCGGCCGGCATCATACTCGTCGAACACCAGCGCGCAGGGATGTTGCAGCGCCCAGGGCAGCAGGCCCTCGCGGAATTCCGTCACCTGCTTGCCGTCCTTCAGAACGATCGCATCCTTGCCGATCAGGTCGATGCGGCTGATGTGGCTGTCGAGGTTGACGCGGATGCACGGCCAGTTGAGGCGCGCCGCCACCTGCTCGATATGCGTCGATTTGCCGGTGCCGTGATAGCCCTGGATCATGACGCGGCGGTTGAACGCGAAGCCGGCGAGGATGGCGAGCGTGGTCTCCCGGTCGAAGCGGTAGGCCGGGTCGATGTCGGGGACGTGCTCGGTGCGCTCGGAAAAGGCCGGCACCTCCATGTCGCTCTCCACGCCGAATGCCTCGCGCGCCACGACGGTGGTATCCGGCAGGCTGATCGCGGAGGTGGGCAGGGCGCGGCTGTCGGGCACGGCGGCAAGCTTGTTCATCGGCCAGCGGTCCTGTGGTTCGTCGGGCGGCAGATTACGCCGCAACGGGGTGTCTGGGTAGGCAAGGCGGTGCAGCGCAGGTCGGCGGCATCGCGGTCAGCCGGTCGCCGCCAGCGGCGCCGCCTGGGCGAGCCGGCCGCGCAGCGTGGCATAGGCGAGATTGATGGTCTTCAGCCGTTCTTCGGCGGCGCGGTCGCCGTTATTGGCGTCGGGGTGATGCAGCTTTGCCAGTTCTTTGTAGCGCGACTTGAGGTCCGCGAGCGTCAGCGGCCAGCCGAGGCCGAGCGTCGCCAGCGGCTCGCGCAGGTCGGCCGGGGTTTCCGCCGCCGCCCGCCGCTCCCGCTCGGCCCGGCGGAAGCCGGCGTTCAGCACGTGCAGCGGGTCGCGCCGGATCGCCTCGTCCAGCCGCGCGCCGAGATGGCCGAGCGGCCAGGTCGGCCGCTGCCAGTGCGTGTCGGCCCGCATCTCCGCCTCGATCTGCGCCGGGGACATGCCCTTGTAGAAATCCCAGGCGGCATTGTAGGCGCGCACGTGCTCCAGGCAGAACCACCAGTATTCGCGAAGCGAAGTGCGCGATCGCGGCGCCCGGTATTCGCCGTGGGCGCCGCAGCCGGGCATGTCGCACGGCCGGCCCGGCGCGTCCGGGTCCGGCGCGTAGGCCCGGGGGCGCGGCGGAGTGCGTCGGGTCATTCTGGCCGATATGTGCGGCGGCCGGCGGCATTTGCAAAGGGGGAAAAGACGGCGGCATATCCCGCCGCATGACCGACCGCGCCGACCGCATCGCCGCACTGCTGACCGACCGCTTCGCCCCGCTGCGCATGGCTGTGCAGGACGACAGCGCCCGCCATGCCGGCCATGCCGGGGCGGCCCCCGGCGGGCAGACGCATTACAGCGTGCTGGTCGTGTCGGCGGGATTCACCGGACTGTCGCGGGTCGCCCGCTCCCGCGCCGTGCACGCGGCGCTGGCGGCGGAGTTCGCCGGCGGGCTGCACGCCCTGGCGCTGACCCTGCGCACGCCGGCGGAGGATGCTCAGTCGGCGGCGACCCGGTCCGGCCCGGTATAGAGCTGCGGCCAGCGCCGGCGCACCACCGGGCCGTCGGCGGCATAGGCGTGGCAGGAATCGATCATGCGCGCGGCGATCGCGGCATCGTTCGGCGGGCGGCTGCGCTGGCCGAACAAGGTCTGGTGGGCGACCGTGCCCAGTTGCTGCACCAGTTCGCGGATATGGGTGCAGCCGGCGGGGCCGCCCAGCCGCACCATCGCCTCCCGCACGAAGCCGGGGCGGACGGTCAGGCCGACCAGCCCGGCGAAGCTGGCGGCGCCGCCGCCGCAGGCCAGGTACGGCCCGGCCTCCGTCGCCGCCTCGGCGGCGTGGATCAGCAGGCCTTCATCGACGGTGATGCGCAGGCGCATGTGGTGCAGCGGCGCGTCCGGCCCGGCGGTGCGGCCCTCCACATTGATCTCGTAGCATTTGCAGTCGGTGATCTCGGCCTCGATGTCGAACAGCCCGTCCGCCCGGCGGTAGCCGTCGAGCGTGATGCGGCGCCGGTGCAGTGGCGTGCGCGGGACGGGGTCGCTGATCGGCATGCTGGTCCGCCTTTCACTCCGCCGGTTCGCCGGCGACCGGCTCGCCGCCCAGATCGCGCATCAGCGCCGTGACCTCGGCGATGGCGCGCTCGGCCGCCGCCGCGTCGGTGCCCTTGGCGACGATCGCGACGCCGTTGCCGTGGGTGCGGTAATACGGGTAGCTGCCGAGGTCGAGCGCCGGATAGCGCGCCTGGATCGCCGCCAGCCCCTCGGCGATCCGCCCCTCCGGCACGCCGCGGGTGTGCACGGCGCGGGAGATCACCGGTCGTCCGCGCCCGAGATGCGGCGCGAGGCTTTCGAACTGCGCCTGCATAACCCGCGGCACCCCGGCCATCACATGGACATTGCCGATCGAGAAGCCGGGCGCAATCGAGATCGTGGTCTCGATCAGCCGCGCGCCGCGCGGCATCGTTGCCATGCGCTGGCGGGCGGCATTGAACTCGCCGGGCTGATAGGCGGCGGCCATCTTGGCCCAGGCTTCCGGATGCGGTTCCCACGGCACGCCGAAGGCGGCGGCGATGCATTCGCTGGTGATGTCGTCATGCGTCGGGCCGATGCCGCCGGTGGTGAACACGTGGTCGAACGCCGCCCGCACCTCGTTGACGGTGCGCACGATCACGTCCGGCACGTCGGGGATCACCCGCGCCTCGCGCAGCGGGATGCCCAGCGCGCCCAGCCGCACCGCGAGGTGGCGCAGATTGGCGTCCTGGGTGCGGCCGGACAGCACCTCGTTGCCGATCACGATCAGGCAGGCGGTGGGGTTGGCGGGCTCGGGCTCGGACATCTCCCCTCCTACAGGAAGTCGCGCAGCAGCGGCACCAGCGGCCGGTCGGCCGGCGGCATCGGGTAGTCGGCCAGCTTCTCCGGCCGCACCCAGGCGAGCGTCTGCCCCTCCAGCGGCTGCGGCGTGCCGCGCCAGCGGCGGCACAGATAGAGCGGCATCAGCAGGTGGAAGGTCGGATAGGCGTGGGAGGCGAAGGCGAAGGCCGCCAGGCAGTTGCCGGCGACCGCGATGCCCAGCTCCTCGGCCAGTTCGCGGATCAGCGCGGCCTCGGGCGTTTCGCCCTCGTGCAGCTTGC
>JAKAZX010000336.1 GCA_021826485.1 Pseudomonadota bacterium
CCGTGCCAGCGCGCGATCCAGCGCACCGGCAAACGCCGCGGTGTCGGCGATCCGCTCGTGCGGCAGGCCGACGGCGGCGCACAGCAGCGCGAAATCCGGCGTCAGGATGCTGGCGTAATGCTGCCGGCCGCCATACTGCGCGTCCTGGATGTTGCGGATCACGCCGTAGCCGCGATCGTTCATCAGCACGAACAGGATGTCGGCCTGCGCCTCCATCGCCGTCGCCAGTTCGCCGATCATCAGTTGCGCGCCGCCGTCACCGATCAGGGCGACGGTTTTCGCCGGCTCCCCCGCCAGGGCGGCGCCGATCGCCATGGCGATGCCCTGGCCGATGCCGCCGCCGAGCGCATGCACGCCCAGGTGCGGCGCGGCGATCGGCACGTAGCGGTTGCCGAAGGTGCTGTTGCCGATGGTCACGTCGCGCACCCAGGGATGCCGCCCGGCGGCGACGCGCGCGGCGAGGGTGTCGGCGACGCGGCGGTAGGGACCCAGCGCGGCGGCGAGGCGGGCGGCGGAATCGGCGCGCGCCGCGCCGATCGCGCGCAGGAAGCCCGCGTCGGTCGGCAAGGATGCCGGCAGGCGCGCCAGCAGACCCTCCAGCACCAGCCGGGCGTCGCCCTGCACGAACAGGTCGGCCGGGTAGTTGCGCCCGGCCTGCGTCGCGTCCGCATCCACCTGCACCAGCGGGCGCGGCAGGCGCATCGTATTGTTGCGCGTCTCGTTGCCGCGCAGGCGGGAGCCGACGACGATCATCAGGTCGCTTTCGGCGTAGATGCGCTCGGCCGCCGGCGTCATGTTGTAGGCGCCCAGGCTCGCCGGATGATCCTCCGCCACCACGGCGCGGCCGTTGGTGCTGGTGACGATGCCGATGCCGCGCGCGGCGAGCGCGGTGGCGGCGGCACCGGCGCCGCGCGCCCCGCCGCCCAGCCACAGCATCGGCCGCGCGGCGCGGCGCAGCAGGTCGGCCAGATGGTCCAGCAGCAGATCGTCCGGCACCATCGCCGGCGCGGCGCAGCGCACCGGGGCGGGGCGGATCGCGATGCGCGCGCGCTGCACATCCACCGGGATTTCCAGCGCCACCGGGCCGCTCGGCGCGGCCAGCGCGGTGCGCGCGGCGGCGACCAGCGCATCGCACGCCGCCTCCGGCTCCCAGGCGCGCAGATAGGACTTGCTGATCGCGCGCAGCATATCCGGCTGGCGCGGCACGTCGTGGATGGCGGCGCGGTCGCGGTCCATGAAGGTGCGGTCCACCTGCGTCGTGATGTGCAGCACCGGCGATCCGGCGGTCAGCGCCTCGAGCTGCGATCCGGCGGCGTTGCCGGCCGCGGTGCCGGTGCTGGTGAAGGCGACCCCGAGGCGCCGCCCGACGCGGGCATAGGCATCCGCCATGTTGAGCGCGCCCGCCTCGCCGCGCGCGGGGATGAAGCGGATGCGCCCCTGGCGCGCGATCGCGTCCAGGATCGGCATGTTGTGGATGGAGATGACGCCGAACGCGGTGGTGACGCCCAGATCGGCCAGCGTGCGCGCGATGGCGTCGCCCACCGTTTCCTCGTGCATGGCGGCCTGGGTGAGCGTGGGGGCAAGGTCCATGTGCTGCGATCCGCGGTCAGAATTGTCCGAACAGCCGTGCCGCATCCTGCGCCGGCGCCAGCGGCCGGGCGGACGGGTGCCAGCCGAGCCGGCGGGAGATGCTTTCGGCGGCGTCGCGCAGGGCGGCGCCGATGCGCTCGCGCTGGCCCTCGAAATCGCTGCTGCGGCCGCTGACATTCAGCGCCGCCACCGGGCTGCCGGTGGCATCGAACACCGCCGCGGCGACCGAGATCAGGCCGGCCTCGACATACCCGTCGCTCCAGGCGAGGCCGGCTTCGCGATCTTCCTGCAGCCGCCGGCGCAACTGGGCGAGCGTGGTCGGCGTGTGCGCGGTCACCGCCGGCATCGTGCGGTTGCGATACAGGCGTTCCACCTGCTCGTCAGGCAGATGGGCGAGAATAATGCGGCCGAGATTGGCGGCATGGGCGGGCAGCCGGCTGCCGACGCGGATGTTGCTGGCGATGAACAGGTTGGGCGTGCGGCGCAGCACGAACACCACTTCCCGCCCGTCCAGCACCGCCAGATGCGCCGACAGGCCGAAGTTCTCCACCAGCCGGTCGGCGGCGCCGACGGCGGCCTGCACCAGATCCTGCGAATAGAACGCCTGCGCCGCCAGCCCGATCAGCCCGATGCCGATGCGCCAGCCGCCACGCTCCCCGTCCGGCTCGATGAACTGCTCGGCGTGCAGCGTGTGCAGCAGCCGCAGCAGCGTGGTGCGGTTGATGTCGAGCGCGCGCGCCGTGCGCGACATGTTGTCCACCCGGTCGCCGCCGGCGATCTGGCGCAGCAGCGCCGCCGCCCGCTGCACCGGCGGCGACAGATACGCCTCCGCCGGCTCGGCCGCGTCGGTCATGGTGGCGTCCGTCATCGCACGATGCTCCCCGCGCGTGCCGGGGCGGGATGGGGTCGCCCTGCCTCCCGCCGCGCCAGCACCACCACCAGCGCCAGCCCGGCCAGCGCCGCGATGCCCTGCGAGCCGACCAGCAGCCAGAACCCGCGGCCGATCCGCTCGCCGCCCTGCACGGTCATGGCCGCACCCATCAGCATCGGCATGAAGGCGGCCACGAGATTGCCGATACCGTTGACCACGCCATAGACGCTGCCGACGGTGCCGGGGGCGGCGACATGCTGCACCAGTGTCGGGATCGCCGGACCCTGCACGCCCCAGCAGGCGCCGGCCAGCAGCAGCCCGAGCACCGCGAGCCACGGCTGCGCGGCCAGGATCGCCAGCGTGATGCAGGCGGCGGTGGCCGCGCCGCCGGCCGCAAACACGGCGGGCACCAGCCGCCGCGGCAGCGCATCCACCAGCACGCCGCCGGCGAGCGTCGCCAGGATGCCGATGACGAAGGGCAGGCCGGCCAGCAGCGCCGTCGCCTCCGCCGGCAGATGGTGGGTGCTGCGCAGCCAGGCCGGCAGCCAGGTGCTGGCGCCCCACAGATAGCTCAGCGTGCAGACCTCGATGACCAGGATCAGCGGCAGGTGCGGCGTGCGCAGCGCCCCCAGCAGCAGGCCGCGCCAGTCGCCCCGCACCGCCGCCGCTGCCGCCATGACCGGCGGCCGCGCCCGCACGAAGGCGAGCACCAGCGGCACGCCCAGCAGCAGGTTCATCGCGGCGAGCGACAGCAGGGAGCCGCGCCAGCCGAACCAGCCCAGCAGCAGCCCGACCACCGGATAGCCCGCGCCCAGCCCCAGGCTGACGCCGAGCGAACTGACGGCATTCGGCTTGCCGAGTTCGGCCGCGGCGAACCGCTCCTTCACATACATCGTCTTGAGCGAGAACAGCGGCCCCTCGGCAACGCCGAGCAGGGTGCGGCAGGCCAGCAGCAGCAGGATGCCGCCGGACAGCGCGGCGGCGAAGGTCAGCCCGCTCCACAGCAGCAGGCTGGCCAGCAGACCGCGCCGCACGTCCCAGCGCGCTTCCAGCAGCGGCGTCAGCAGCCAGGCGGACAGGCCGTAGCCGAGCAGGAACAGCGTCATCAGCCGGCCCTGCGCGACACGGTCGCCGGCCAGTCCGAAGGCGTGCAGGAACGGCGCGTCGGTGATCAGCAGCGCGACGTTGATGCGGTCCATGTAGGCGATGCCGATTGCCAGCAGCAGCACCAGCACGCCGGCCCAGCGCAGACGGTCGGGGGCGGCTACCGGCATGAAGCAAGCTCCGCCAGCAGGGCGGCGAGCTTCGCCGGTGCCTCCTGCGGCAGGGCGTGGCCGGTGTCCGGCAGTTCGACCAGCCGCAGCCCGCGGGACAGCGCCGCGAACAGCGCGCGGGCGCCGGCGGGCGGCGTGACCGCATCCTCAGCGCCCACCGCGACCAGCGTGGGTGCCGCGATGTGCGGCGCATCGGCCAGCAGATCGCCGGCGCCCAGCGCATGCACCGCATCCGCGTAGCCCGCCGGGGCGATCGAGGCCATCGTGTCGCGCACCTGCGCCAGCAGCGCGGGATGCCGCTCCGGCCGGTGCAGCAGCCGCGGCGCGCGCGCGGCGGCGAAGGCGGCGGGGCCGAGCCGCGCCAGATCGTCGATCCGCGCCTGCACCCCCGGCGGCAGCGCCGCGCCGGCCGGCACGCGATAGCCGGCGGCGGGGGAGATCAGGGCCACCGCCAGCACCCGCGCCGGCCAGCGCGCGGCGAACGCGGCGGCGAACAGCGCGCCCAGGGAATGGCCGGCCAGCAGCACCGGCCGCGGCGCCACCGCGTCCAGGATCGCGGCCAGCCGCGCGGCATAGGCGGCCGGGGTCGGCGGCACCGTCAGCGGGGCGGAGGCGCCGTAGCCCGGCGCGTCCCAGGCCAGCACCGGAAAGCGCGGATCGAGCGCCGCGATCAGCGCCTGCCAGCTTGCGCCGCGGCTGCCGATGCCGTGCAGCAGCACCACCAGCGGCGCATCGCCCGCACCCTCGCGCCGCAGCACCGCGGTTCCGGCGAGCTGCGTCATCATGCGAACACGAACCCCGCGTTCACCGGCAGGGTCT
>JAKAZX010000337.1 GCA_021826485.1 Pseudomonadota bacterium
CTGCCGGTGCCGCCGCCCCCGGTGCCGCCGCCGCCGGCGCCGCCGAGCCAGACCAGCCAGCCCAACCCGACCAAGAACGCCGCGCCGAACACCAGCGAGCTGAACAACACGCTGGAGAAGCTGCGCGCCGCGCAACGGCAGAAGGAGCCGCCGAAATCGCGCTACAATCCGCAGCAGGGCGGCGCGCCGAACGCCGGCGGCAACCCGCAGGGCGACATCACCGCGCAGCTCAGCGCCGAGCAGCGCGGCCTGATCGGCGAGAAGGTGCGCGAATGCTGGACCAAGGATGCCGGCGCGCTGGATCTGGAGAAGATGAGCGTCATCCTCGCGGTGAAGACGCGCCCGGGCGGCATCGTCTATGACGCCGCGGTGGCGCGCGAGGACGAGGCGCGGCTGTCCGACCCGCGCTTCCGCGCCTTTGCCGAGCGTGCGGTGCGCGCCGTGATGGACCCGCGCTGCGCGACGCTGCCGCTGCCCAAGGACAAGCTCGACCAGGTCAATGAACTGACCTTCCGCTTCCGACCCTGACCGAAAGGGTGCCCCCGATGAACCGCCAGGACCCGACGATGACCCCGATCCGCTCCCGCCCGCTCGACCCGCCCGTGATCCGGCTCGGCCGGCGCGGCCTGATGGCCGGCTCCGCGGCCCTGCTCGGCACGCCCCTGCTCGCCGCCCGCGGCTTCGCCGCGGACGCGCCGGCGGCCGGCGCGCCGAGTGCCGTCATCGACGTGGACCGCGCCCGCGCCGAGCCGATCCCGATCGCCATCCCCGCGCTGACCGGTGCCGGCGGCGACAGCGACCGGCTGGGCCGCGACATCGCCGGCGTCATCACCAACAATCTCGCCCGCTGCGGCCTGTTCCGGCCGATCGACCCGGCCGCCTATCTGAACCAGCCGGCCGCCCCCGATGTGCCGAACTTCGCCAACTGGAAGGCGGTGGGCGCCCAGGCGCTGGTGACCGGCAAGGTGGACAGCGAGGGGGCGGACAAGGTGCGGGTGGAGTTCCGCCTGTGGGACATCCTGCCGCAGACCCAGATCCAGGGCACCGCCTATACCACCACGCTGTCCAACTGGCGGCGCATCGCCCACATCATCAGCGACGTGATCTATGAGCGGCTGCTGGGCGAGAAAGGGTATTTCGACACCCGCATCGTCTATATCGCCAACAGCGGCCCGCGCGGGCGGCGGATCAAGCGGCTGGCGATCATGGACCAGGACGGGGAGAACAACCGCTTCCTGACCGACGGCGCCTCGCTCGCGCTGACGCCGCGCTTCCACCCGACCAAGGACGAGATCGCGTTCATGAGCTACGCGAACAACCGTCCGCGGGTCTATCTGTTCGATCTCGGCACCGGGCACCAGCAGGTGCTGGGCGATTTCCGCGGCATCACGCTGTCGCCGCGGTTCAGCCCGGACGGTAACAGCGTCGTGATGGCCGAGACCGACGACGCCGGATCGAGCATCTACGTGGTCGAGCTCGGCAGCCGGCATTCCCGGCGGCTGACCGATTCCGGGGCGATCGACGTCTCCCCCTGCTTCAGCCCCGACGGCACGCAGATCGTGTTCAACTCCGACCGCGACGGCGACCAGCAGCTCTATGTGATGGGGTCGGACGGCAGCGGGGTGAAGCGCATCAGCTTCGGCCAGGGCCGCTACGCCACCCCGGTCTGGTCGCCGCGCGGCGATCTGGTGGCGTTCACCCGCATCAGCGGCAACACCTTCGCGATCGGCGTCATGCACCCGGACGGCACCGGGGAGCGCATCCTGTCGGAAAGCTGGTACGTGGAGGGGCCGACCTTCGCGCCGAACGGCCGGGTGCTGATGTTCTGGCGCGAGACGCCCGGCTCCAGCGGCGGGCGCGGCGGGTCGGCGCGACTCGTTTCAATCGATGTTACCGGTTTCAATGAACGGGAACTGACGACACCCACGGATGCTTCCGACCCGGCCTGGTCGCCCCTGTTGTCCTGAAAGCAACAGTGCTACATGCCTCTTCAGGGACAGGGGCGGCATGCGCAGGGGCGATGGAACTGCTTCTTGACCAGCTTAATTACGGCGGGCTAATCCGCCTGCGCGTCGGGCGAGCGCCGCTTGTTGCGCGTACGGCGCCGGCCACGCTCGGCCGTTCCGTTCCAACCGGCAGCCGTCGCGGGCCGGATCCCGCGGGTTGCGTTCGCTCGGATTACTTCCAGGGAAGCAAGTGAAATGAACATCAAGATACTGGGCGCCCTCTCCGCCCTCGCGCTGCTCACCGCCTGCGCAGAAAAGAAGGCGGAAACCGCCGCTTCGACCGGCACTGGCAACGCCGTCGCCGCCCCGTCCATCGTGCCGGGCAGCGAAGAGGACCTGGTGAAGAACGTCGGCGACCGGGTGTTCTACTCGTTCGACAAGTCGACGCTGAGCAGCGACGACAAGGGTACGCTGGACCGTCAGGCCGCGTGGCTCGGCAAGTATTCCAGCGTGAACGTGCAGATCGCCGGCAACTGCGACGAGCGCGGCACCGAGGAATACAACATCGCGCTCGGCCAGCGCCGCGCCAACGCCGCCCGCGACTATCTGGTGGCCAAGGGCACCGCGGCCAGCCGCATCACCACGATCAGCTTTGGCAAGGATCGCCCGCAGCCGGACGCGCTGGGCCATGACGAGGCGTCCTGGGCGAAGAACCGCAACGCCATCACGTCGGTTAAGTAACGTCTGACGCGACGGCCGAGCACTCGCGACCCGAACGGGAAGGAAGCCGGCGGCCCATGCGGGCCGCCGGCTTTCCTTGTACTTCCGCCTCGCTGCCGCCCGCCGTAGAACAGCGCCAGGGACGATCCGCGCGCCCGCCGGCGCGCCAAGGAGGGCGGGAATGCAGGTGCGGCTGGCCGGATGGATGGTGCTCGCGGCGCTGCTGGCGGCGCCCATCGGCGCGCGGGCGCAGATCGACAGCCGCGAAGGTATCGCGCTGCAAAACCAGATCATGGAACTCCGCCAGCAGCTTGAGGCGCTGCGCCAGCAGCCGCCGGCGCGGCCGGGGTCCACCGCCCTCTACCAGCCGACGCCGCTGGCGCCGGCGGCCGGCGCGGGCGGCACCAATGCGCTCAGCGCACAACTGCTCGACCGCGTGCAGCGGCTGGAGGAGGCGGTGCGCGACCTGCGCGGCCAGGTGGACGACGCCAACAACACCCGCCAGCAGCAATACGACGCGCTGAACAAGAAGATCGACGATCTGGCGTTCCGCCTCGGCGCCGCCCCCGCCGGCGCGTTGGGCGCGACGGATGCCGGGGCGGAGGCGGGTGCGGCCGCGACCGCCGCTGGCGTGACCCCGCCCGCCGCCCCGGCCACGCTGCCCACGCCGCCGCCGCCGCCGGCCACGCCGGCCGCCAAGCGCACGCCGGAATTGATCCTCCAGGAGGGCAACGCCGCGCTCGCCAAGCGCGACTACGCCGCGGCCGAGGCCGATGCCAAGGAAGTGCTGGCCAACGGCAAGGGGCCGCGCGCCACCGACGCGCAATTCCTGCTGGCGCAGTCGCTCGCCGGGCGGAAGGACTGGTCGGCCGCCGCGGTCGCGTTCGACGACGCCTACAACCGCAACCGCACCGGCAGCCGCGCGCCGGACAGCCTGCTGGGCCTTGCCGTCGCGCTGACCAACATCAACGAGAAGCGCGCCGCCTGCGAGACGCTCGACAAGCTGCGCACGGAGTTCCCGAGCCCGCGCGAGAGCCTGAAGGAGCCGATCGCCCAGGCGCGCAAATCGGCGGCCTGCCACTGAGCGCAGCGGCGCTGACCGCGGCGGAATTCGCCGGCCTGCTGGACCGGCTGGGACCGTTCGAGCCGCTTCCGCGTCTGGCGGTCGCGGTGTCGGGCGGTGCCGACAGTTCGGCGCTGGTGCTCTTGGCCGACGGCTGGGCGCGGGCGCGCGGCGGCGATGTCCTCGGCCTGATCGTCGATCACGGCCTGCGCCCCGGCTCGGCGGCCGAGGCCGCAACCGTGCGGGCGCGGCTGGCGGCGCGCGGGATTGCCGCACGGGTGCTGACGCTGCACGGGCTGCACCGCGGCCCGGCGCTGGCCGCGCGCGCCCGCGCTGCCCGCTATGCGGCGCTGGAGGCGGCCTGCGTGGCGGCGGGGCGGGTGCATCTGCTGCTCGGCCACCATGCCGCCGACCAGGCGGAGACGGTGGCGATGCGGGCGCTGTCGGGCAGCGGGCCGGCGGGCCGCGCGGCGATGGCGGCGGTGGCGGAAACCGCCTCGGTCCGCCGCCTGCGACCGCTGCTCGCGGTGCCGCCGGCGCGGCTGCGGGCGATGCTGTGCGCGGCCGGGTTCGCCTGGGTCGAGGATCCGTCCAATGCCGACCCGGCGACGCTGCGCGCACGGCTGCGCGCGGCGCGCGGCGATGCCGGCGGCACCGGCGCGGCGACGCGGGCGGCGGTGCGGCAGGCCGCCGCCGCCGGACGCGAACGCGCCGCCGCCGAGCGCGCCGCCGCCGCGGTGCTTGCCCGGCGCGTGCGCCTGTCGCCGCTCGGCTATGCCGTGCTGA
>JAKAZX010000338.1 GCA_021826485.1 Pseudomonadota bacterium
GGTGTGGCCGCCGCGGCCTGGGGCCTCGGGGCGGCGCTCAGCAACGCGGTGGCGGGGTATGTGGTGGATTTGTGGGGCTATGACGCGGCATTCCTGTTCCTGGCCGCCTGCGCCGCCGGCGCGCTGCTGCTGTTCTGGCTGACGGTGCCGGAGACGCAGGGCTGGGCGCACCGGCCCGCGACCGCCGCAGTCCCGGCAGGGTGACCGGGATGGCCGGGATGCCCTCCGCCGCCACCCAGGGCGGCGGCCGGACGGCCCGCCGGGTGGCGAGTTTCGCCGCGGTGTTCGTGGTGGTCGCGCTGGCGCTGGTGGCGGCACTGGCGCCGTCGCTGATGCCGGACACGCTGGCCGGCCGTGACGCCGGCACGCTGGCCGCCGGGGTGATCTTCGGTGCGAGCTATCTGGCGCTTGCGCTCGGCCGCGTCCCGTTCCTGGCCATCGACCGCGCCGGGGTGGCGCTGGTCGGCGCGTGCCTGATGGTGGTGGCCGGCGCCCTGCCGCTGGAGGATGCGTACCGCGCGGTCGATCTCGACACGCTGACGCTGCTGCTCGGCATGATGATCGTGGTGGCCAATCTGCGGCTGTCCGGCTTCTTCGCGATCGTCAATGCCTGGGTGATGCGGCGCGCGCGCCGGCCGATCGTGCTGCTCGCGGCGGTGGTCGCGGTGTCGGGCCTGTTCTCCGCCTTTCTGGTCAATGACGCGATCTGTCTCGTGCTGTCGCCGCTGGTGCTCGATCTGACGCTGGCGCTGAAGCGGCGGCCGACACCCTATCTGCTGGCGGTCGCCACCGCGTCGAATGTCGGGTCCACCGCGACCATCACCGGCAATCCGCAGAACATCATGATCGGCAGCTTCTCGCATATCGGCTACGCGACCTTTGCCGGCACGCTGGCGCCGGTGGCGCTGGCGGGGCTGGTGCTGACGGTGCTGCTGATCGCGCTGCTGTACCGCAGCGAATTCGCGCATGCCGAGCGGCTGGCGGCGATAGTGCCGCGGGTGCGCGCCAACCGCTTCCTGGTGGTGCGCGCGCTGCTGGCGACACTCGTGCTGGTCGGGCTGTTCTTCGCCGGCCAGCCGCCGGCGAAGGCGGCGATCATCATCGGCGGGCTGCTGCTGCTGACGCGCCGTGTGCGCAGCGAGCGGGTCTATGCCGAGATCGACTGGTCGCTGCTGCTGATGTTCGCCGGCCTGTTCATCATCGTCGCCGGCGCCCAGCACGCGCTGCTGAGCCAACACCTGATCGCCGCGGTCGGCGCCCTGCATCTGGACCGCGTGCCGGTGCTGAGCGTGGTCACCGCCGTACTTTCGAACATCGTCAGCAACGTGCCGGCGGTGCTGGTGCTCAAGCCGTTCGTCGCCGCGCTCGGCGATCCGGCGCGGGCGTGGCTGACGGTCGCCATGTCCTCCACGCTCGCCGGCAATTTCACGGTGCTGGGCTCGATCGCCAACCTGATCGTGGTGCAGCGCGCGGCCTCGCGCGGCGTCGTCATCGGCTTCCGGGACTATTTCGTGGTCGGCGCGCCGCTGACGCTGCTGACGATCGCGCTCGGCACGCTCTGGCTCATGCGCTGATCCGGTCCGGCCGCACCGCGTCGAGCGCCGCTTCCAGCGCGTCGGCGGAGAATGGCTTGACCAGATGGATCACCCCGCGATCCTGCAATTCGGCGATGGTCTGCGGGTGGCCGGAACAGACGACGGCGCCGAGCCCCTTGTCCCGCGCCACCGACGCCAGCGCGAGGCCGGAGCCGCCCGGCAGCACATAGTCGGTCAGCAGCACGTCCCATTGCGGGGTCAGCAGCAGCAGCCGGGCCTCGGCGAAGCCGCCGGCGACCGTGACATCGTGTCCCACCGCGGCAAGCAGGTCCGCCAGCGTTTCGCGCACGCCGGCATCGTCCTCCACGACCAGAATCCGCATGCTGCGGCCCTCACGTCCCCGTGACAGGGAATATAACGCATCGACGAAATTAAGTCACGAGGACTAAAGAAAACAATTCCAATATGCGAAAAGACGCGAATCGCAACCGTCAATCGACCGTAAATGTCGTCAAGCCACGCGCAGGCGGGGGAGGGCCGTCGCGATGGCGCCGAGCAGCTCGATCCGCCGGAACGGCTTGAGCAGCAGCGGCGCGATGGCGGCAAGGTCGGGCGGCACGGCACCGGCAGGGCCGGTGAAGCCGGTGGCGAACACGATCGGCAGGCCCGGGCAGCGGGCGCGGGCCGCCGCCGCCAGGTCGAACCCGGTCAGCGGCCCGCCCAGCACAACGTCGGTGAACAGCAGATCAAAACGCACCCGCGGGGCGTGAAGCGCTGCCAGGGCGGGTTCGGCCGCATCGAAACTGGTGACCTGCGCGCCTTCTTCTGCCAGCAGGTCGCACGTCACTTCCCGCACGTCGGGATCATCCTCCACCAGCATGATATGAACGGTATCGAGTCGCGGGGCCATGAAGGAGGATTTCTGCGGCACGAGGAGATGGAGCGACATGCGATGCGGCGTCCACGATTCGATCTGCGAGATATGGTAGCGGCTTTTATCGCCGGATTGGTTAGATCGTGCACCACGAAATTCAACTTTCGGTGTGGGGAACGATTGTGATGCGGATGCTCGGGACTGGGACGCTGGTGCTGGTGCTGGCGGTTGCCGGCTGCGCCGCGGCGCCGCGGCGCTTCGCCGGCACGCTGGCCGGCTGCGGCGCGCCGCTCACGGCGACGCTGACGCGCGCTGGCGACGCCTTCGCCTTCGCCCCGGGCGACGGCCCGCTGGTGCTGCGCGGGCAGGTGGCGGCCGACGGAACGCTGTCCGGCAGCCTGAACACCCAGCCGCCGGGCAAGCCCGCGTACATGCTCGCCGTCGCCGGGCGGCTCGCACCCGGCGGGGCGACGCTCACCTACACCACGCCCCGCTGCACCGCGACGGGCGAATTGACGCCGCGATGACGGCAGACTGACGGCAATCACGTTCTGGTGCGGGCGGCCTCAGGGCTGCGACAGGGTCACGCGGGCGACGCCGCGGTCGAGAATGCCGAGGGCGCTGGCGGCGCCGCGGCTGAGATCGATGATCCGGGTGCGGGTGCCCGGCCGGTCGTTGATGGTGACGATGACGGAGCGCTGCGTTCCCTCCAGCGCCACGCGGACGCGGGTGCCGAGCGGCAGGGTGGCGTGCGCGGCGGTCAGCCCGTCCTGCTCGTAGCGGGCGCCGGAGGCGGTCGGCTTCCCCTGCCAGCGCGGGCCGCCGTACCAGGAGGCGATGCCGCTCTGATGCCAGGACGGGGCGGCGTCGTCGAACAGCGCCACCGTGTGGGTCTGCACGACCGGGTTGCGCCGGCGCGCCAGTTGCGGGGTGCGGGTGTGTTTCTGCCTTGTGGTGGCGGGGCGGCGCTGTTCGGCCACCTTGTGGTCGGGGCTGACGAAGACGCGGCTGTCGGCGTGGGCGGCGCTGGTCAGCAGCGGAGCGGCGACCAGCAGCGAGGCAAGCATGCCGGGAACCATCCGGCGGGCGCGCGGGATCATGGCAGATCTCCCTTTTGTTTCAGGCGCCGGCCGGCCCTTGCGGGACGGCCGTCGGATCGACAACGGGACCAAAACGGTCAGGCGAACGAACAGGCCAGTGTGGCAATAGGCCGGGATCAAACACCGTTCCGATGTGAGCAAGTCTGCGCGCCCGGGTCAACCCCCGATCGCATCGGCAGGACGACCCTGAGGATCAGTCCGCAGAAATCGCAACGAATATCGCGACACAATCCCGCCACAATCCGGATTGACTGGGCCTGTGCCAGTAACTTGCGGCCATTACTTGTAGCCGCAAGAAGTGTTGCTGCAACGCGGGAAACGGCATTGTGCGGTGCGGCCGGGACGGCGCCGCAGACGCCTACTGGCGCTCGCGTTCCGCGGTGCGGGCGAGCCGCGTCGCCGTGCGCAGCAGGAAGGCGCGGTCATCCTCCGTGCAGGCGCGGTACAGGCGCAGCAGCGCCAGTTCCGTCGCATTTTCCGGCTGCTCCGGGGTGTGGCCGTGCTCCGCCTCCAGAAGGAACTGCACGGACACGCCGAGCACCGAGGCGATGCGAGTCAGGTTGGCGCGCACCTGTCCTGCGCGCTCGGTTTCCCATTGCGCGACGGCGCTGCGGGTGACCCCGACGGCCGCGGCCAGTTCCGCCTGGGTCATGCCGCGGGCCTGGCGGGCGGCCCGGATGCGCGCGCCTACGGGCGCCTCGGCGCTCTCGGCGCCCATCGGCCTACGTGCCTGTTCATTCATTGCTAGATGATAAGTGATTGCAGCTAACCGGTCCACGACATTTTCATTGACATCATTGGTCAGTAAATCTAACTGTCGGTTATCCGCACTATCGGGACCCTGCATGCAAGCACTTCCCCCGCCGCCGGCCTGGGCGCCGCCGCGCGACGCCTATTTGCGCCGCCTCCGTCTGGCCGGTGCGAGCTGGGCGGAAATTGGCGCCGCCCTCGGCGTCTCGCCTGCGGTGGCGCGGGAACGCGGCCGGCGCATCGGCGCC
>JAKAZX010000013.1 GCA_021826485.1 Pseudomonadota bacterium
TCGTGCCGGCCGGGCCGATCCTCGACCTCACCGCCCCGGGCAGCCGCGTGCCGCGGCTGCCCGGCTGAGCGGCGGGGGGGTCAGTTCACCAGCGTCGGCAGCATCTCATGCTGGCGGATCGCCGCGACCGCCAGATCGCAGTCGCCCGCCACCGCCATCGGCGTGCCGTCCGCGGCGTGGATGGCGAAGGCGCGCACGCCGTTCATCATCACCGGCTTGACATAGGCGATCTGCGATACGCCCAGGCCTGCGAGTTGCTCGGCCGACAGATGGCGGATGTCCAGCATCTGCATGACGGCCGGAACCTCGGGAACCGAATTCTCGTCCATTGTGCTTCTCCTGGCGGACGCCGCCTTGGGGGCCAACGCCGCGGTCACGCGATGGGTTCTCAGCCAGTCCGTCCCTGTTTTGCCGTCGCCTGCGGTTCCAGCACGGCCACCGTGCCGCCGCCCTTGCCGATGCGGATCGTCTTCACCCGGCTTTCCGGCTGCGGCCGGGCGAGGTCGATGTGCAGCAGGCCGTTGTCCAGCCACGCGCCCTTCACGTCGATGCCCTCGGCGAGCACGAACGCCCGCTGGAACTGCCGTGCCGCGATGCCGCGATGCAGGAACACGCGATCCTGCGCGTCATCCATCTGCCGGCCGCGGATGACGAGCTGGTTGTCCTCCTGCGTGATCTGCAGATCGTCCATCGTGAAACCGGCCACCGCCAGCGTGATCCGCAGCCCGGTCGGCCCAGTCTGCTCGATGTTGTATGGCGGGTAGCCGTCCGCCGAGGTCTTCGCCGCCCGTTCCAGCATCTGTTCCAGATGGTCGAACCCCAGGAACAGCGGCGACGCGAACATGCGCGTGGTCATCAGGCCTCCTCCTCAGAGCGAAGCCGGACCCGGCATCCGGGTCCGAATCGCCGGGCCCCGTGCTGGCGACCCGACGCTGCCTATTTTGGCAGCAGAGCGAGGCGTTGCAAGGGGGTTGCAAGCCGCAGGCCGCCGTTGAACCGCCGCGCGGACACCGCTACATCGCCGGCATGTCCACCGCCACCCTGATCGCCCCGCCGGATGCGGCGGAGCCGGCGCTGCTGCCCATCCTGATCGCGCCCCATGCCGCGCTGAAGGCGAAGGCGCGGACGGTCCGCAGCGCCGACGCCGATACGGTGCGCGCCCTGCTGCCGCGGCTGTTCGCCACGATGTACCAGGCGCCCGGCATCGGCCTCGCCGCGCCGCAGGTGGGGGTGCCGCTGCGCCTGGCGGTGGTCGATTTGCAGCCGGACGATACCCGCGCTCCGATCGCCCTCATCAACCCCCAGGTGGTCGCGGCCAGCGAGGAACTGGCAACGCGGGAGGAAGGCTGCCTGTCCCTGCCCGGCCAGTATGCCGACGTCACCCGCCCCGCCCGCGTCAAGGTGCGGTTCGAGGACGAAACCGGCGCGCGGCGGGAGATCGAGGCGGATGGGCTGCTCGCCGCCTGCCTGCAACACGAGATCGACCATCTGGACGGCGTGCTGTTCGTCGATCACCTGTCGGCGCTGAAACGCAACATGATCCTGCGCCGGCTGGCGAAGGAACTGCGGCAGAAGGCGAAATAGCGGGTGCGCCTCGGCTTCATGGGCAGCCCGGATTTCGCCGTGCCGGCGCTGCGCGCGCTGCATGGCGCGGGCCATGCGATCGCCGCCGTCTATTGCCAGCCGCCGCGCCCGGCCGGGCGCGGCCATGCGGTGCGGCCCTGCCCGGTGCAGGTGGCGGCGGAGGCTCTGGGCCTGCCCGTCCGCACCCCCACCCGGCTGCGCGGCGACGCGGCGGTGCAGGCGGCGTTCGCCGCCCTCGACCTCGATGCGGCGGTGGTCGCCGCCTATGGGCTGATCCTGCCGCCCGCGATGCTGGCCGCACCCAGGCGCGGCTGCCTCAACATCCACGCCAGCCTGCTGCCGCGCTGGCGCGGGGCGGCGCCCATCCAGGCCGCCATCCTGGCCGGCGACACCGCCAGCGGCATCACCATCATGCAGATGGATGCCGGGCTCGACACCGGCCCGATGCTGCTGCGCGAAGCGGTGCCGATCACCGAGGCGACGACGGCGGCGGCGCTGCACGACACGCTGGCCGTACTCGGCGCGCGGCTGATCCTGCGCGCGCTCGCCGCCCCGCCCGCCCCGGTGGCGCAGCCGGCGGAGGGGGTGACCTACGCACCGAAGCTCGGCCGCGCCGACGGCCGGCTGGACTGGACCGGCGAGGCCGCTGCCCTGGTGCGGCGGGTGCGCGCGCTCAATCCCTGGCCGGGCACCTTCGCCATGCTCGGCGACACCCCGCTGAAAGTCCTCGCCGCACGGCCGGAGCCGGGCAGCGGCGCGCCGGGCGAGGTGCTCGATGCCGCGCTGCTGGTGGCCGCCGGCACCGGCGCGCTGCGGCTGCTGCGGGTGCAGGCCCCCGGCCGCGCGGCGCTGGACGCCGCCGCCTTCCTGCGCGGCCATCCGCTGCCGCCCGGGACGCGCTTCGCATGAAGGAACCGCCCATGCAGGCCCCGGCCGCCGTCACCGTCGTCAACGAATCCGGCCGCACGCCGCTGCTGCTGCTGTGCGAGCACGCATCCAGCTTCATCCCGCCGCGCTTCGCCAATCTCGGCCTGCCGGAGAGCGAGCTGCGCCGCCACATCGCCTATGACATCGGCGCGGCGGAGGTGGCGCGCCACCTGTCCCGCCTGCTGGACGCGCCGCTCGCGCTGACTGGCTATTCGCGGCTGCTGATCGACTGCAACCGTCCGCCGGAAGCGCCCAGCCTGATCCCGCTGCGCAGCGAGGCGACCGAGATTCCCGGCAACCGCAACCTGACGGCGGCCGCACGCGCGGAGCGCGACCGGCTGTTCTTCGCGCCGTTCCGCGAGCGTGTGACGACCCTGATCGCGGAGCGGCAGCCGCGGCTGCTGATCGGCATGCACAGCTTCACACCGGTGTTTCTCGGCGTGCCGCGGCCGTGGCAGGTCGGCGTGCTGTGGCATCGCGCGCGCACCCTCGCGGCATCGCTGCTCGCCGCGCTGCGCGAGGATGCCGCGCTGCTGGTCGGCGACAACGAACCGTACCGGGTGACGGTGGAGGGCGACTACACGGTGCCGCATGTCGGCGAAGCACGCGGCATCCCCACCGCGCTGTTCGAGGTGCGGCAGGACCTGATCGGCGATCCGGTCGGCGCCGCGGCCTGGGGCGAACGCCTCGCAGGCGTGCTCGCCCGCGTCCTGGCCGATCCCGCCGGGATCGGCGGGCTGGACTGACCGGCGCGGCTACAGAATCTCCCAGTAGCCGGTTTCCTCGTCCAGATGCGCGCGTTCGACACCGCGGAAATCGGCGAAGGAGACGACGCCGGTGACGCGGTCGCTCTCGGTCACCGGCACGTGGCGATAGCCGCCGTCATGCATCAGGTGCAGCGCCTCGATCGCGCTGGCGCGCGGCGGCAAGCAATCGGGGTCCGGCGTCATCACCTCGGCAAGCGTGGTGCGCATGGCGCTCCGCCCCTCCGCCAACACGCGCGACACCGCGTCGCGGCCGGTGAAGATGCCCAGCAGCCTGCCGCGTTCATCGGTCACCAGGATCGCGCCGACGCGGTGCTCGCGCATCAGCCGCGCTGCCTGCCGCACGCTGGCGCTCGGCGGCAGCGTGACGGGCACGCGGTTGCGGACGATTTCCGTCATGTGGCGATGCTGGGTCATCTTCTGCCCTCCCGTCCGCCGGGCAGGATCGCGCGGCAGCGCGGGCGCCGCATTGCGGCAGGTCAAGCCGCCGGCAGCAGCACCGCCGCGCCGGTCAGCCGGCCCGCCCGCAGATCGTCCAGCGCCGCATTGGCCGCCGCCAGCGGATAGGGCCGGGTTGCCACCCGCACCGGCACCTGCGGCGCCAGCGCCAGGAACTCCTCCGCATCCCGCCGCGTGAGGTTGGCGACCGAGCGGACGGTGCGTTCCTGCCACAGCAGGGCATAGGGAAAGGCGGGAATATCGCTCATGTGGATGCCGCCGCAGACCACGGTGCCGCCGGGCGCCACCGCGCGCAGCGCCGCCGGCACCAGCGCCCCAACGGGGGCGAAGATCAGCGCCGCGTCCAGCGGCGCGGGCGGCAGTTCGTCCGACCCGCCCGCCCAGCCGCCGGCGATGCGCCGTGCGAAATCCTGCGCCGCCGCGTCACCCGGCCGGGTGAAGCTGTAGATTGCCCTGCCCTGCCAGCGTGCCACCTGCGCGATGATGTGGGCAGCGGCGCCGAAACCATAGATGCCGATGCGCCGCGCATCCCCCGCCATGCGCAGAGTGCGGTAGCCGATCAGGCCGGCGCACAGCAGCGGCGCCGCCTCGGCATCGCTGTAGCCAGACGGGATGGCGAAGCAGTAGCGCTCGTCGGCCACGGTGAACTCGGCATAGCCGCCGTCGATCTGGTAGCCGGTGAAGCGGGCGTGCGGGCACAGATTCTCCCGCCCGCTGCGGCAATAGTCGCATTCGCCGCAGGTCCGGCCGAGCCACGGGATGCCGACGCGGTCGCCGATCGCGAAGCGCGTCGCGCCGGGACCGCGCGCGGTCACGTGGCCCACGATCTCGTGGCCGGGAATCAGCGGCAGTGCCGGATCGGCAAGCTCGCCGTCCACGACATGCAGGTCGGTGCGGCAGACGGCGCAGGCGGCGACCCGCACCAGCACCTCCCCCGCGCCGGGCACGGGCACCGGCAGGTCGTCGCTGCGCAGTTGCGTGCGCGCCGCGTGCAATCGCATGGCATGCATCGCACCCCTCCCCGTCCGTCAGGCTGCCATCGCCTCAGTCGTAACGCCGACCAGCCGCGCCGACTCCGCCCACAGCCGCGCCGCCACGGCGGCGTCGCCCGCCTGCGGGGCGATGCGCGCGGGCCCGGGCCGCCCGGTCAATTCCCCCATGCCCTGCGGCCCGTAATAGCCCCCCGACGCCGCATCCGCCGCCGTCGCGGCGAACAGGATCGGCAGCGCCCCCGCCGCCGCGGACTGCGCGAAGATCGGCGCGGCGAGCTGGACGGCGAGCCAGGTCAATCCGCCGCGATCCGTCTTGCCCGGCCCGTTGGCGACCAGGTCGGTCCGTGCCCAGCCCGGATGCGCCGCCATGCTGGCGATACCCCATCCCGCCGCTGCACTGCGCCGCGCCAGTTCCTGCGCGAACAGCAGGTTCGCCAGCTTCGACTGCGCATAGGCGCGCCAGGGCGCGTAATCCCGCGATTGCAGATCGTCGAAGCGGATGCTGCCGCGCGCGTGCATCAGGCTGCTCACCGTTACCACGCGCGGCGCCGCGCCCCGCCGCAGCAGCGGCAGCAGCCGCAGCGTGAGGGCGAAATGGCCGAGATGGTTGGTGGCGAACTGCGCCTCGAACCCGTCCGCGGTGGTCTGGCGCGTCGGCAGCGCCATGATGCCGGCATTGTTCACCAGCAGGTCGAGCGGCCGCCCCTCCGCCGCAAGCCCGTCCGCAAACGCGGCGACGGAGGCGAGGCTGGCGAGATCGAGCGGCATGAACCGCACGTCCGCCCCATGATGCACGCCCAGGATGCGCGCCACCGCGGCTTTTCCCTTCCCCGCATTCCGTCCCGCCAGCACCACCGCCGCCCCCGCCCCCGCCAGCGCCAGCGCGGTTTCATAGCCGAGGCCGCCGGTGGCGCCGGTAACGACGACACGCCGCCCACGCTGCGCGGGGATGTCACGCACGCCCCATGATGCCGCCATGCTGGTGTCCTGGATTGATGTTGGCTGACACCTTGCAGGGTAGGTCGGGCCGGTAGCAGCCGTATACCCCTGCTCCGAATGCCCGCCGGATGGCCCACTGCCCTTGTCAATTCCGCAATGATACTGATAGGCTATAACCTCTCTGAAAGTATATCGACGCGATGCATAAGTCGCCCGCAGCATCCGGGAACGCCAACGGGGTGGAGTCGGCGCCATAATGACCTCGACTCTTGATCATCTTGAGAAAACTTTGGGAGATTCCTACCGGAAGGAAATCGACCAGGAAGAAAATGTATGGCGGTCCCTGCCTTTCTTCGCTGCAACTCTGGCCTTGGAACTTGCAGCAATCTTCCAGGTTCTGGGTCACCTTCCCGCCGCCGGAACCGGCGCATGGTGGGATGCCATGATGTGCATTGCGGTCGCCGGTCTGGCCGCCCTTACGGCCCTGCTGTTCCTGTCCGCCTCGATCTTTCCTGCGGAGTTCCGGTATATTTCCGCCGAACCGGACCTGCTTTCGTATGCGACGGGTCTGGATGATGACGAAACTGCCGCACGTGCCGCCGGACGGCCTGATCCGCCTGACGCGCTGGTGACATTCAAGGGTCTGCTCGCCGAGCAATATGCCGTTGCGACCAACCACAATCGCCAGATCAATCAGCGGCGGGCCTTGTGGCGGTCGGTTGCCGGGCTGGCAAGCCTCGTCTCCGTGCTGGCAACTTTGGGACTGGTGACCGGCGTGGTAATACACAACATGTTCGTCACTTCATGACGGGAGGCAGTCATGTCGGAGCACGTCCAACTGAAACCCACCGAGACCCGGTCGGGCACCGAATCCCGGACCCCGGTCGACCAAGGCGCAGCCCGTCCGACGCCGCCGATGCGGGTGGTGACCAAGGGCTGGTGGACGCTGCGCGAGCAGGCCGTGTCGGTCGACGAGTTGCAGAAGGCCGACAAAAATGACCCCTGATAGACGCCCGGCGAGCGGAGAGGAAGCGTCACGATCGACGCCGAGCGCTGCCCCCGCAAAGCCTGAGCGGCCGGCAGAAGCCCCAAAGTCCGAATTCACCGAGCCTGCGCGCCGCCCGGCACCCCGAATGCAGACCAGCTTGCACCGTCAGCAAAAGCTCGGCGAAAGGCCGGATTGACAGCGAGAACGGCGCGACGTTCCCGACCAGCCATTCCGCTACCCCGCCCCCACCAGCCCCTTCGCGAACTCCTCCGCGTCGAAGGCGCGCAGGTCGGCCGCCTGTTCGCCGACGCCGACGTAATGCACCGGCAGGTGGAACTCCTCCGCCAGCGCTACAACCACGCCGCCGCGGGCGCTGCCGTCGAGTTTGGTCACCGCGAGTCCGGTGACATCGACCATCTCCTTGAACACCTCCACCTGGTTCAGCGCGTTCTGCCCGGTGGTCGCGTCCAGCACCAGCAGCACCGAATGCGGTGCGGTCGCGTCCTGCTTCTTCAGCACGCGGATGATCTTGCGCAGTTCCTCCATCAGCGCCGCCTTGTTGTGCAGGCGGCCGGCGGTGTCGATCAGCAGCACGTCGGCGCCGTCCGCCTTGGCGCGGGTCAGCGCATCGAAGGCAAGGCCGGCGGCATCCGTGTTGGCCGGGCCCGCGATCACCGGCGCGCCGGTGCGCTCGCCCCAGATCTGCAACTGCTCGACCGCGGCGGCGCGGAACGTGTCGCCGGCGACCAGCACCACACGCTTGCCCTGTTCGCGCAGTTGCAGCGCCATCTTGCCGATCGTCGTGGTCTTGCCGGTGCCGTTCACGCCCACCACCAGCACGACATGCGGGTGCAGCGCCGGGTCCGGCACGAAGGGCTTCGCCACCGGGGCCAGGATCGCCGCGATCTCCCCGGCCAGCGCCTCGCGCACTTCCTCGTCGGTCACCTCGCGGCCGAAGCGGGTGCGGCGGAACTCGGCAATCACCCGCCGCGCCACGCCGGTGCCAAGGTCGGCGGCCAGCAGCACGTCCTCCAGCTCCTCCAGCGCGGCGTCATCCAGCTTGCGGCGGACGAACACCGCGCCGAGCGATTCGCCGATCTTGGCGCTGCTGCGCGCCAGACCCTGGCGCAGCCGGGAAAGAAAACCGAGCGCCATCAGGCCGCCTCCGCCAAGACGCCGGTTTCGTCGGCGCCGACGATGCGCACACGCACCAGCGCCCCGGGCGCGGCGGACAGGCGCACCGGCACGAAGTGTTCGGTGTGGCCGCGCGCCGCATCCTCGGCCAGCACGCTCGCCTCCCGGCCGATCAGCGTTTCGTAGAAGCGTCGCGCCTGCGCGGCGCCGGCGGCGCGCAGCCGCGCCGCACGCTCCCGCCGCAGCGCGACCGGCACCGCCGGCATCCGCGCGGCCGGCGTGCCGTCCCGCTCGCTGTACGGGAACACGTGCAGGAACGGGATCGCCGCCTCCTCCACCAGTGCCAGCGTCTCGGCGAAGGCGGCGTCGCTCTCGGTCGGGAACCCGGCGATCAGGTCGGCGCCGATCGCGATGCCGGGGCGCAGCGCGCGCGCCCGGCCGATCAGCGCCAGCGCATCCGCCCGCGAATGGCGCCGCTTCATGCGCTTGAGGATCAGGTCCGACCCCGCCTGCAAGGACAGATGCAGATGCGGCATCAGCCGCGCCTCCTCGGCCAGCAGCCGCCACAGATCATCGTCCAGCGCCGCCGGGTCGAGCGAGGACAGCCGCAGCCGCGGCAGCTCCGGCACCAGCGCCAGCAGCCGCCGCACCATCTGGCCGAGCCGCGGTGTGCCGGGAAGGTCGCTGCCGTAGCTGGCGATATCGACGCCGGTGAGTACCACTTCGCGGTATCCGGCGGCGACCAGCGCGCGCACCTGTTCGACGATCGCGCCCACCGGCACGCTGCGGCTCGGCCCGCGGCCATAGGGAATGATGCAGAAGGTGCAGCGATGGTCGCAGCCCTGCTGCACCTGCACGAAGGCGCGCGCGCGCCCGGAGAACTCCGTCACCAGATGCGCCGCCGTCTCGCGCGCCGCCATGATGTCGGAGACCGCGCCGCCCGCCTCCGCCGTCCAGCTTGCCGCGTGCAGCTTCTCCGCATTGCCCAGCACGCGCGCGACGCCGGGCAGCGCGGCCCAGCGGTCCGGCGCGATCTGGGCCGCGCAGCCGGTGACGACGATGCGCGCGCCGGGGCGTTCGCGATGCGCGCGGCGGATCGCCTGCCTTGCCTGTCGCTCGGCCTCCGCCGTCACCGCGCAGGTGTTGACGATGACCGTATCGGTCAGCGCCGCCGCGTGGCCGCGCATCACCTCGCTCTCATAGGCATTGAGGCGGCAGCCGAAGGTCAGCACCTCGACGCTCATTGCGGAAAATCCGCCAGCTCGATCTCGCCGCGGAACGCGATCGCGGTCGGCCCGGCCATCAGCACGTGCCCGTCCGCCCGCCAAGTGATCGCCAGCGTGCCGCCGTCCACGATCACCTGCGCGTGCCGGCCGGAAAGCCCGCGGCGCGCCGCGTTGACCAATGCGGCACAGGCGCCGGAGCCGCAGGCGCGCGTCAGCCCCGCCCCACGCTCCCACACGCGCAGGCGGATGCGGTCCGGCGCCAGCACCTGCGCGATGCCGATATTCGCCCGCTCGGGAAACAGACTGTCGTGTTCCAGCAGCGGCCCCAGCCGCGCGATCTCGACGCTTTCGGCATCGGGGACGAAGAAGGTCGCGTGCGGATTGCCCATCGACAGCGCCGCCGGATCGTCCAGCGGCCCGGCCGAAAGGTCGAGATGCAGCGTGTCCATCGGGCGGGCCAGCGGCACGTCCCGCCAGTCGAAACGAGGGGCGCCCATATCGACCGTGATGGTCCCGTCCGCCGCCACGGTGGACGGCAGCACGCCCGCCAGCGTCGCCACGTCCAGCCGGTCGCGCCCGGTTTCCCCGGCCAGCAGCCGCACCACGCAGCGCGTGGCATTGCCGCAGGCCCCGGCCTCCTGCCCGTCGGGGTTGCGGATGCGCATGAAGGCGTCGGCGGAGAGGCCCGGCGGCGCCGGTTCGATCACGATGAACTGGTCGCAGCCCACCCCTTCCCGCCGGTCGGCGATAGCGGCGGCGCGGCGGGGCGTGAGGCCGAGCGGCCCCGCGCGCTCATCGAGCACGACGAAATCGTTGCCGCAACCGTGCATCTTGACGAAGGGGACGCGCATGACGGCGTTATATGGCCGCCGCGCGGTCCGACAAACCCCCGCCCGGCGCAAGCCACGGGAGGCGCCGATGACGGGTCCGGGAACCTTGCGACGCGATGTGCTGGCCCTCGCGCTCGCCGCCGGCGGCAGCACCGCCGCGCTGGCCGACGATGCCGCGCCGCCGCCGCTCGCCCCGGACATCCCGCTGGTCCTGCCGCGCACCGAGTTCGCCTATGAGGCGATCGTGGACATCGCGCCCCCCATCACCATCGGCGATGCGCCGCTGGGCCGGCGGTTCATGGTGCCGATCCTGGGCGGCCGCTTCGCCGGCCCGCGCATCCGCGGCACCGTGCTGCCCGGCGGCGCGGACCGCCAGTTGCTCCGCCGCGACGGGGTGAAGGAGCTGGACGCGCTGTATGAACTGCGGGCCGAGGACGGGGCGGTCATCACCGTGCGCAACCGCGTGGTGATCGACACGCCGCCCACGGGCCCGCGCTACCTGTTCTCCCGCCTCGACATCACCGCGCCGGAGGGGCCGCATGACTGGCTCAACCGCGCGGTGTTCGTCGGCACGCTCAACCCGCTGCCGCCGGAGCGGCATGCGGTGCTGATCCGCGTCTATCGCGTGATCTGAGCGGCGGCGCGTCAGGGGGTGGCGCGCTGGATGAACAGCCGGTGCGTGGCGTAGGACAGCCAGAACCGCCGCCCGCGCATGAAGTCCAGCCCGACCAGCATGCCGGCATCGGGATCGGCCAGCGCCCCCACCTCGATCAGCGGCGCGGCGAAGTTTTCGTCGCCGATGTGCAGGCTGGCGAACCGGTGGATGCGCATGACGTGCGATGCCCCGCCCAGGGAAAAGCCGCTCGCGTCGCGGTCGTTCGCCAGGGCCGCATCGCTGACGCCAAGCCTGAGCGCGACGCGGCGCGCCAGCCGTTCGCGGTCGGAGCCGCTGTCGAACAGGGCGGTCACGTCCTGCCCGTCCACCTGCACCGTGACCAGCGGCAGCCGCTTCGCCGACAGTTGCATCGGCAGCGTCGCGTACCGGCCGGGCCAGGGCGGCTGCACCTCATGGCAGTTGGAGACTTCATAGAGGCCGAGCGTCCCGGCGGCGAAGTCGAACGCGACATCGAAGCGCGACAGCACGTCGGCACCCAGCAGCCCATCCGCCGGATGGCGCGGCACGTCCGGCTGCGGCAGCGCCACGGCGGCGACGCTGAGGTCGGACAGCACCGTGTCGCCCACCTGAAGGTCGTTGATCCGCACGTTCTGGACCTGCGTGACCCCCGCCGCGCTGACCACGTTGGTCCGCCGCCGCGGGTCGCGCGGCAGGCCGAGCCGGGCGGCGCCCGCCTCGGTCAGCACCGTCGCCTGCGCGCCGGTATCGACGCCGAGCCACGCCTCATGCCCGTCGATCTTCACCGCGACCATGACCATGTGACGCTCCAGCAGCAGCGGGAGCGTGGCGATGGGTTCGACGCTGCATGCCGCCGCGGCGGTGTCGGCGGCGGGCGGCGAGGTGGCGCAGGCGGCCAGGGCAAGGCAGGCGATGGCGGCCAGCATGGCTGAGCTTCGCACCTGCATCGCCGCCGTCCTGCCGTTATGAACCCGGCATGGATACGGGGACGCAGCGGCCGGCACAACCCCGCGGCGCTATGGCCGATCCGGCGCGTAGGCGCGCAGGAAGACCGCGGTGGTGCGCCGCAGCCGCGCCTCGATCTCGGCCTCGCTCACGCCGTCCAGGATGCCCCAGTCCAGCAGTTCCGGCAGCATGCCGCACCACAGGCTGAGCAGGTCCTCGGCCGCGGCGGCCGGATCGTCGGCGGCCAGTTCCCCGCGCGCCGCCGCCGCGGCGATGGCGGCGGCCAGCGAGGCGCGGGTCTGCCCCGGCCCGGCCTGGTAGAACCGCCGCGCCAGCCCGGGATTGGCGCACAGCATCGGCCCCAGCACGCGCCGCGCCGCGACCAGCTTCGGGCTGCACAACAGCGCGAGGAAGCGCCGGCCGACCGCGACCAGTTGCTCCTCCAGCGGTCCCTCGCCGCCGCCGACGCGCGCGATTTCCGCCAGCACGCCCTGCACGTGACACTCGACGGCCGCCTCGAACAGCGCGTCCTTGTCGCGGAAATGGCCGTACAGCGTCATCTTGGACACGCCGGCCGCCGCCGCGACGGCATCCATCGACACCTCGCCGAACCCGCGCGCCAGGAACAGATGTTGCGCCGCAGCGATGATCGCCGCGTGCTTCTCAGGGTCGCGTGGACGCCGCGCCACCTTTCCTCCGAATCATACTAGACGGTCCAGTCTAGTATACTATATGAGGTCCGCTGTCCAGTTCCGAGGGGATGATGGCGGGTCTGACGGGCCGATCGGGCGCAAGTGTGGCGATGCTGACGGCGGCGGCGCTGCTGGCCGGCTGCATGGTCGGGCCGGACTATCAGGCGCCCAAGGCGCCCGCGGTGGACCATCTGACCAACGCGCCGCATCCCGCGCTGACCGTGGCGAGCGACACCGTGGGCGGCGCCCCCCAGCACTTCGCCAACGGCGCAGACGTATCCGGCGAGTGGTGGGGCCTGTTCCATTCCCCCGAAATCACCGCCCGTGTGACGGAGGCGCTGCGCGCCAACCCCACCCTGCTGGCCGCCCAGGCCACGCTGAAGGAAGCGCGGGAGAATCAGCGGGCCGCCTTCGGCAGCCTGTTCCCCTCGGTCAGCGGCGGCGCCAGCGCGGCGCGCGAACAGGTCTCCCTCGCCGCGTTCGGCTTTCCCGGCGGCGGCAGTGCGGAGTTCAGCCTGTATTCCGGCACGATCAATGTCGCCTACACGCTCGACGTGTTCGGCGGCATCCGCCGGCAGGTGGAATCGCTCGGCGCGCAGGCCGACTACCAGCAGGCGGAACTGGAGGCGGCCTATCTCAGCCTGACCGCGAACCTCGTCACCGCGCTGCTGACCGAAGCCGCCCTGGCCGCCGAGATCGATGCCACGCGCGACGTGATCCGCGTCTATTCGGACGAGCTTGACCTGATCCGGAAGCGGTTCGAACTCGGCGCGGTCAGCCGCAGCGACGTGTTGCAGCAGCAGACCAGCCTCGCCTCCCAGACCGCGACGCTGCCGCCGCTGCTGAAGGCGCAGGAACAGACGCGCGACCAGATCGCCACCTATCTCGGCCTGCTGCCGGGCCAGTACGACAAGCCGACCGTCAGCCTGGCCGCGATCACATTGCCGGGGGACCTGCCGGTGTCCCTGTCGTCGCAGATCGTCGCACAGCGGCCGGACGTGCAGGCCTATGCCGCGCTGCTGCACGCCGCCACGGCGAACGTCGGCGTGGCACTCGCCAACATGCTGCCGCAGTTCAACCTGTCCGGCAGCTACGGGGTGGAGGGCATTACGCCCGCGCAGATCTTCACGCCGAGCGGCGTCATCTGGAGCATCGCCAGCGCAATCGCCCAGCCGATCTTCCAGGGCGGCGCCCTGCTGGCGCGCAAGCGCGCCGCGGTGGCCGCGATGCAGGCGGCGGCGGCGCAGTACAGCGGCACCGTCAACGTCGCGTTCCAGAACGTCGCCGATGCGCTGGTGGCACTGTCACGCGATGCCGAGACGCTGCAAGCCGAGCTTGCCGCCGACCAGGCGGCGAGCGAAAATCTCGCGGTGGCCAAGTCGCAATACGAACTCGGCGCCACGCCGTATCTGGTGGTGCTCCAGGCGCAGCAGAGCTACCGCAACACCCATCTGCAACTGGTCATCGCCGAGGCTGCCCGCTTCACCGACACCGTCGCCCTGTTCGCGGCGCTGGGCGGCGGCTGGTGGCAGCGCCACGATGTCGCGCCCGAGGTCGCCAAATGCTGCGGAGTGATGCCATGAACGACGCCACCGTCGTTGCCCGCACCCCAGCCCGCACGCGCCGCGCGCGTCCGGTGCTGCGCATGATCGTCATGCTCGTGCTGGTCGGCCTGCTCGGCTACGGGTTCGAGGCGTTCCAGACCTTCAAGTCCGGCATGATCCACACGATCATCAAGGGCATGACCTCGCAACTGCCCACGGTCAGCACGGCGACCGCGGCGGTCAGCGAATGGCAGACGCAGGTGACGGCGACCGGCACGCTGCGCGCCTCCCGCGGCGCCGATCTGTCGGCCGAGGTTGCCGGGATCGTCGATGAGCTGCACATCACGTCCGGCGCCGATGTCGCGGCGGGGACGCTGCTCGCGCGGCTGCGGCCGAACGACGACGATGCGCGGCTGGCGCAGTTGCAGGCGGCGGCCGACATCGCGGAGGTGACCTATCAGCGCGACCTGAAGCAGTTGCGCATCCAGGGCGTGGCGCAGGCGACGGTGGACGCCGATGCGGCGACGCTGCACGGCGCGCGCGCCCAGGTGGCCGGGCAGCAGGCGCTGATGGCGGAGAAGCTGGTGCGCGCCCCGTTCGCCGGGCGGCTCGGCATCCGCGCCGTCGATGTCGGGCAGTATCTGCCGGCCGGCACGACCATCGTGACGCTGCAGGCGCTCGATCCGATCTACGTGGATTTCTACCTGCCGCAGCAATCCCTGCCCGATCTCCGGGAAGGCCAGGACGTGACGGTGACGGTGGACGGCTATGCCGGCCGCAGCTTCCCGGGGAAGCTCACCGCGCTGGGGGCCAAGCTCGACGCCGGCAGCCGCATGCTGCCGGTGCGCGCGACCCTCGCCAACCCGGACCGGCTGCTGCTGCCGGGCATGTTCGCCGCCGCGACGATCGCGGTCGGCGCACCGCAGCCGCACGTCACCATCCCGCTCGCCGCAGTCAGCTTCAACCCGTACGGCAGTCTCGTGTTCGTGGTGCATGAGGACGGCAAGGACGCGCAGGGCCACGACAAGCTGGCGGTGCGCCAGCAATTCGTCACCACCGGCGACACGCGTGGCGATCAGGTGGCGATCCTGAAGGGATTGCAGGCGGGCGACGTGGTCGTCACCGCCGGCCAGCTCAAGCTGCGCAACAACAGCGCGGTGCTGGTGAACAACACGGTGCGGCCGACCGACGACGCGCATCCCGTGCTCGGCAGCGACCAGTAGCGGCGGGAACGGCGCCATGCGCTTCACCGATATCTTCATCCGCCGCCCGGTGCTGGCGACCGTCGTCAGCCTGATGATCCTGGTGATCGGCGCGCGCGCCTTCTTCGCGCTGTCGGTGCTGGAATTCCCGCGCACCGAGAACGCCGTCATCACCGTCACCACCACTTATTACGGCGCCGACCCGGACACCATCGCGGGGTTCATCACCACGCCGATGGAAAACGCCATCGCCCAAGCCGACGGCATCGACACGATGACCTCGATCAGCCGCAGCGGTGTCAGCGCCATCACGCTGAACCTGCTGCTGAACTACGACTCCAACCGCGCGATGACGGAGGTGAACGCCAAGATCAACTCCGTGCTCAACCAGTTGCCGTCGGGCGTGCAGCAGCCGGTGATGACGGTCAAGGTCGGCCAGTCGCTCGACGCCATGATCATCGGCTTCGCCAGCGACGTGCTCAGCGCCAACCAGATCACCGACTACCTGACCCGCAACGTGGTGCCGCAGTTGCAGGCGGTAGAAGGCGTGCAGACGGCGGAGCTGCTGGGGGCGGCCAATTTCGCCCTGCGCGCCTGGCTCGATCCGCGCAAGATGGCGGCGGTCGGCGTCACCGCCAGCGACGTGACTTCGGCGCTCGCTGCCAACAACTACATCGCCGGCCTCGGCAACTCCAAGGGCCAGATGGTGCAGGTGAACCTGACCGCCTCGACCGACCTGCATTCGCTCGACCAGTTCCGCAATCTGGTCATCAAGCAGGTCAACGGCGGCATCGTGCGGCTGGGCGATGTCGCGACCGTCACGCTCGGCGCCGACGACTACGATTCGCAGGTATCGTTCGACGGGCGCAAGGGCGTTTATATCGGCATCCAGACGGTGCCGGCGGCCAACCTGCTGGGCGTGATCGGGCGCGTGAAATCGGTGCTGCCGGAGGTGATGTCGCAGCTTCCCGCCGGGCTGAACGGCGCGGTGATCTACGATTCGACCGCCTTCGTCGATGCCTCGATCCGCGAGGTGGTGCGCACGCTGGCGGAGGCGCTGGGCATCGTCACGCTGGTCGTGTTCGTGTTCCTCGGCTCGGTCCGTTCCGTCATCATCCCGGTGGTGGCGATCCCGCTGTCGCTGGTCGGCACCTTCGCGATGATGCTGGTGTTCGGCTTCTCCATCAACCTGCTGACCCTGCTTGCGCTGGTGCTGGCGATCGGCCTCGTCGTCGATGACGCGATCATCGTGGTGGAAAGCGTCAATCGCCATCTGGAGGAAGGGATGCGGCCGATGGACGCGGCGATCCGCGCGGCGCGCGATCTCGGCGGCCCGATCGTGGCGATGACGATGGTGCTGGTCGCGGTCTATGTGCCGATCGGCTTCCAGCGCGGGCTGACCGGCGCGCTGTTCACCGAGTTCGCCTTCACCCTGGTCGGCGCCGTCACCGTCTCCGCCGTGATCGCGCTGACGCTGTCGCCGATGATGAGCGGCCTGTTCCTGCGCGCGCCCGACCCGGCGCGGCGGGACTGGCAGGACCGGCTGGTGGCGTGGATCGACCGGCGCTTCAGCGCGCTGCGCCGCGGCTACGAACGCCGGCTGGACGGCAGCCTGAACACCATCGCCGTCAGCCTCGCCTTCACCGTGATCGTGCTGGGCAGCATCTATTTCCTCTACAGCGCCGCGATCAGCGAACTGGCGCCGGAGGAGGATCAGGGCGTGGTGATCCTGCTGCCCACCTCCTCCCCGGTCGCGACGCTGCAACAGAAGCTGGAATATGCCGGGCAGGTTCAGCACATCCTGCGCGCCCTGCCGGAGGCGGAGCACACGTTCCAGGTGGAATCGCCGGCGCTGTCCATCGCCGGCGTGACGCTGACGCCGTGGGACCAGCGCAGCCGCAGCGCGACGCTGGTACAGCGCGACCTGCAACAGCAGCTCAACCACATCGCCGGCCAGAAGATCGCCGCCTTCCTGCCGCCGCCGCTGCCGGGCTCGCAGGGCCTGCCGGTTCAGTTCGTGCTGAAATCGACGCGGCCGTTCAGCGAGATCTATCCGCGCGCCCAGCAGTTCCTCGCCGATGCGGTGGCGACCGGGCTGTTCATCTTCGTGGACAGCGACCTGAAGCTGGACCAGCCGCAGACGGTGGTGGAGATCGACCGCGACCGCGCCGCCCAGCTTGGCCTGAACATGAGCGAGGTGGGCAGCGCGCTCGGCGGCCTGCTCGGCGGCGGCTACGTCAACTATTTCAGCCTCGATGCACGCTCCTACAAGGTGATCCCGCAGGTGCAGCAGCGGTTCCGGCTGACCACGCAGCAGGTGCTCGACTATCCGGTAGCGAGCATCAACGGCGTGCCGGTGCCGCTGCGCGCGATCGCCCGGCTGCGCACGGAAACGGTGCCGGAGACGCTGAACCACTTCCAGCAGCTCAACGCCGCCACCATTTCCGGCGTGCCGACGCCGGGCGTGTCGGTGGCGACCGCGCTCGCCGCGCTCCAGGACATCGCCGCGCGCACGCTGCCGCCGGACGTGCTGGTCGATTACGGCGGGCAGTCGCGGCAGTACGTGCAGGAATCCAGCGGCTTCCTGATCACCTTCGCATTCGCGCTGATCATCATCTTCCTCTCGCTCGCCGCGTTGTTCGAGAGTTTCCGCGATCCGTTCATCATCCTGATCTCGGTGCCGATGTCGATCGCCGGCGCGCTGCTGTTCATCAGCCTCGGCTTCGGCGGCGCCAGCATGAACATCTACACCCAGGTCGGACTGGTGACGCTGATGGGGCTGATCAGCAAGCACGGCATCCTGATGGTGGAGGTCGCCAACACGTTGCAGCGCGAAGGGCGCAGCAAGCGCGCTGCGATCGTCGAGGCGGCGGGCATCCGGCTGCGGCCGATCCTGATGACCACGGCGGCGATGGTGCTGGGCGTGATCCCGCTGATCGTCGCCGGCGGCGCCGGCGCCGCGTCGCGTTTCAACATGGGGCTGGTGATCGCGACCGGGCTTTCGATCGGCACGCTGTTCACGCTGTTCGCGCTGCCGGCAGTCTATGTCGTGCTGGCCGGCCGCCACGCGGAAACGCCAGCGGCGGCCGGCGCGGAGGAAGCCGCCGCGCCGCGCACCGCCCATCCGTAGCCGTCGCGTCGGCTACTTGCTGTAGTAGCCGACGCCGCAGATCACGCCATCGACCTTGGTGAAGAACGTGTCCTTCTGCACCGGGGTCTTGTGGCCCGGCTTCGGCCACATGTAGTGGATTTCGTCGATCCGGCCTTCCTGGGCGCGGTTCAGCATCTCCTTGCCGAACAGCTTGCCGTTCACGTCGGAGACGGTGGCGATGTTCTCGCCCAGCCGGGACGGGTGCGCCACCACCCAGCCGCTGCGCGCCCGCGCGCAGAACGGGTACAGGTCGCCCTCGGCGAAGCCGTTGGTGCCCTTGGTGAACGATTCGAAGGCCGTCAGCGGATTCGCCTTCACCGCCGCCACCGCCCGTTCGAGCATGGCATGCGCCGCCGCCGACTGGTCGCCGTCGGCCTGGGCCGCCGTTGCGGCCAGCATGGAACCGAGCGCCGCCGCGGCCAGCACCCTTCGCAGTCGTGACATTCTTCACCCCTCCTCGCGACGTCGTCGCGGGCGGACCCTGCGCCCCGCCGCCGGGGTCGGCAACGCGGCGGCGCAAGGGTGCCCGCTACCACCAGCCTGGCCCCCACGGGCCCCAGTTGAAGTTGGCACCGTTCATCTGCGCGGCCTGCAACTGTTCGTCCGCGATCTGTTTCTGGAACGCCAGTTGCCGGTATTTCTGATATGCTTGCTCGGACCCGAAATACAGGCAGTCGCACACGGTCGGGTCCGAGTAGATATACACCGTCTTGTCGTTGCGCTGCTGGTAGATGAACTGGTGCGGCGCCAGCGTCTTCAGTTCGCTCTGCCGTTCCGGCGTGTCGGCCGGGCGGAAGGTGAAACCGGCGGCGGCCAGCATGTTCTCCTGCCCCTGCACCAGTTGCTGCTCGGTGGCGCAGCCCGCCAGCAGCATCACCGCCGCGCCCAGCACCGTTGCTCCGCGCCGCATCCGCCCCTCCTGCCCGGTTTGGCGCCGCGCCAACGCGCGGCGGGTGGAAAGGTTCCACATCCAAGGTGAAATGTCACGCGGGCGCAGACGGTAACAGCCAAGTAATGCCACAGTCCCCGCAGCGGGGCGGTCCGACGCGGGAGATTGTAACGAAGCGTAACCCCTGCCTACAACCCGGCGAACAGCGCGGTGGACAGGTAGCGTTCGGCGAAGGACGGCGCGATGGCGACCACCAGCCGCCCCGCATTGGCCGGATCGCGCGCCAGACCCACCGCGGCGGTGATCGCGGCGCCGGAGGAGATGCCGACCGGCAGCCCCTCCAGCACGGCGCAGCGCCGCGCCGCCGCCAGCGCCTCCCGCTCGGAGACGCGGATCACCCCGTCCATGCGGTCAAGATCGAGCACGCCCGGCTGGAAGCCCGGGCCGATGCCCTGGATGCCGTGCGGCCCCGGTTCGTCGCCCGACAGCACCGCACTTTCCGCCGGCTCGACGACAAAGCAGCGCAGCCCCGGCTTGCGCGGCTTCAGCGCGCGGGCGATGCCGGTCATGGTGCCGCCGGTGCCCGCGCCGCCGACCACGATATCGACTGTGCCCGCGGTATCGGCCCAGATCTCCTCGGCCGTGGTGGCGGCGTGGATGTCGGGGTTGGCCGGGTTGTCGAACTGGCGCGGCATCCAGGCGCCCGGGGTCGCGGCGACGATCTCCTCCGCCCGCGCGATCGCCCCGGCCATGCCCAGGCGCGCCGCCGTCAACTGCACGTCCCCGCCCATCAGCCGGATCATCTTGCGCCGCTCGATCGACGCGCCCTCGGGCATGGTCACGATCAGCCGGTAGCCGCGCGCGGCGGCGACGAAGGCCAGCGCGATGCCGGTATTGCCGGAGGTGGGTTCCACCAGCACCGACCGGCCGGGGGCGATCAGCCCCTCCGCCTCCGCCCGGTCCACCATCGCCAGCCCGATCCGGTCCTTGACGGAGCCGAGCGGGTTGAAAAATTCCAGCTTCAGCGCAAGCTCCGCCACCAGCCCCTCGGCGGCGCCGAGGCGGGCGAGGCGGACGATCGGGGTAGCGCCGACGACTTCCAGGACGCTGCCGTAGATCCGGCCGCGAACGGGGGAAGCGGTGGGGGATTCATCCTGCATCGGCGGACCCTATCACATTCGCCCATAGTAGTTTCACTGCCGGTGGAGGTCTGGCATGATCCACGCCCAATGCTGATTCGCCGGGATCGCGGGCTGGTTGCCGTCGCCGTCATGCTCGACGTGGCCTTTCATGGCGGCCGCGCCGCGACCGTCAGCGCCGCCGACATCGCCGAGCGGCTCGGCCTCGCCCGCCGGGGCATGGAGCCGCTGTTGCAGACCCTCTCGCGCGGCGGCCTGCTGGAAAGCGTGCGCGGCCCGCGCGGCGGCTACCGCCTCGGCCGGCCGCGCCGCGACATCCGCCTGTCCGACATCGTCGCCGTCGCCGTGGCCGATGAGGCGGAGCCGACGGACGGCCCGACCGGCGGGTTGCAGACCGCCGTGGTGGACCGGCTGTGGAACGAGCTGGAGGAGCAGGCGCGCGCCCAGCTTGCCGCCCTGACACTGGACGACCTGATCCGCCGCGCCGCCAGCGCCGGGCTGCGCCGGCCGGCCGCCGAGCCGATCAGCTTCGCGATCTAGTTTCCACGTTTTTCATATGTGGTATAATTTGACACCCCTGGGCGGTCGTGGCTTTATGCCGCCAACCCCCGACAATTCAGGGATTGAGGCAATGACCGTTCAGCTTGGCCAGATCGCGCCGGATTTCGAACAGGACAGCACCGCGGGCCGCATCCGCTTCCACGAGTGGCTCGGCGACTCCTGGGGCGTGCTGTTCAGCCACCCGAAGGACTACACCCCCGTCTGCACCACCGAGCTTGCCGAGGTGGCGCGGCTGAAGCCGGAATGGGACAAGCGGCACGTCAAGCCGATCGGGCTGTCCGTCGATCCCGCCGACCGTCACAAGGGCTGGGAGAAGGACATCGAGGAAACCCAGGGCCAGAAGCTCAATTTCCCGGTGCTTGCCGACGCCGACCGCAAGGTGTCCGACCTGTACGGCATGGTGCACCCCGAGGCCGATCCCACCATCACCGTGCGCAGCGTGTTCGTGATCGACCCGAACAAGAAGATCCGGCTGATGATCACCTACCCGCCCAGCACCGGCCGCAACTTCGACGAGATCCTGCGGGTGATCGACAGCCTGCAACTGACCGACGCGCACAAGGTGGCAACCCCGGTCAACTGGCAGGACGGGCAGCCGGTCATCATCGCCCCCAGCCTGTCCGACGAGGAGGCGAAGCAGCGCTTTCCACAGGGCTGGAAGACGCTGCGGCCCTATCTGCGCATCGTCGAGCAGCCGAAGCTGCCGCGCTAGCCGGCCGGCCCCGTGCGGCCGGCGGCATGACTAAATTCTCTGTTGGATGCAGCCCCGGCCGCGCGTGCTAACCTCCTCCGTCCGCCGAACTGCCGGAGGAGGGACCGCATGGGCAGCTTCGCCCTGACCCGCCGCGCCCTGCTGGAGGGCGCCGTGATGGTGGGCGCCGCCGCGCGCTGGCCGCGCGCCGCCCGGGCCGCCACCGTGTCCGACGCCACCGTTCCAGCCGCCGCTGCCCCGGCCGCGCTCGATATCGTGCTGCAGGTGAACGGGCATGAGCGGCGGCTGGCGATCGAGCCGAACGTCACCCTGCTCGATGCCCTGCGCGAGCGGCTGGCGCTGACCGGCACCAAGAAGGGCTGCGACCGCGGGGCCTGCGGGGCCTGCACCGTGCATGTGGACGGCCGGCGGGTGAATGCCTGCCTGACGCTCGCCGCGCGCTGCCAGGGCCGCGCCATCACCACGATCGAGGGCCTGGCCGGCGGCGCCGACCACGAATTCAGCCCGGACGAGCCACTGCACCCGATGCAGGCCGCCTTCCTGCACCATGACGCGTTCCAGTGCGGCTACTGCACGCCGGGCCAGATCATGTCCGCGGTCGCGCTGTTG
>JAKAZX010000339.1 GCA_021826485.1 Pseudomonadota bacterium
GGCAGGCAAGCTATTCGACCCGGCACAGGGTGCAGACTGGCAATTGGAGATCGAATCGTCAACAGTTTCGTTGGATAATTGGTTAGGGGATGCTAAAGGAGGCGGATGGATCGGCCCCCGCCCGGTGGATGTCGGGATGCCGGCCGCTTTGCAGGCGACAGGTTCCGGGCCGCACAGCCAGTCGGTCCCGGTCTGCTGATACGGAGTGTCGAACCCTTGCTGTTGCGTCCCGGATCGTGCCCGTGCTGCTGAGGCGCTACGCCAGCCGGCTGTCGTCCGCCTCGCTGTCGTCGGTCGGCGAGTTCTTGCTGCGCTTCGTGCGGACGATCCTGCTGTCCCGCCTGTTGTCGCCGCACGATCTCGGCGCAGCGGTGGCGCTCGCGTCCATTCTCGCAAGCTGCGAGATGATCACCGATATCGGCCTCGAGAAGTTCGTCATGGTCACCCGGGCGGACGTGCGGGCGCAGGTGGTGGCGGCGGCCTGGCAGATTTCGGTCGGGCGCGCCGTCGTCCTGGCACCGCTCATCGTGCTGGGTGCGCCGTTCCTCGCCCGGGCTTTCGGTGCCGGCGAGGAACACGCGCTCGTCGCCTGGATCGGCCTGGTCCCGCTGATCGCCAGTTTCCGCAACTGGCGCATCGTGCAGATTCAGCAGGACTACCGGTACGGCCCGGAAGCCATTGCCAATATCGGCAGCCGCCTGGCTGGCGTGGCAGTGCTTCTGCCGGCCGCTGCGCTGGTGCAGGACGCCCGCCTGATGGCGATCAGCCTGGTGGTGGAGGCGGCGGTCGCGGTCGTGCTCTCCTATCTGCTCGCGGCGCGGGAGCGCGTCGGCGCCGTCAATCCGGCCATCCGCCGCGAGGCGCTGCGGTTCGGATTGCCGTTGATGGCGAACGGCCTGGGCCTCGCGACCCTCAAGCAGATGGACCAGGTGATCGTGGCCAATCTGTTCGGCCTCGCCAGCCTGGCGGAGTATTCGCTCGCGCTCAATCTTGCGATCATGCCGACATCGATCCTGCAGCAGATCGGCGCGAAGCTGGCCATTCCGTTCCTGCTGCGGGCAGGCCCGGATGCCGCCGGTTCGGCGCAGGCCGCGCAGATCGTCGTCCTGGGGACGCTGGTCGCGGCAGCCGTATTTACCATCCCGGTTGGCCTCGCTCTCGATCAACTCGTCCCGGCCGTCTATGGGCCGCACTACCAGGTGACCGCCGGCTTCGCCGCGCTCGCCATGCTGGTCGCCTTCGTGCGCTTCAGCCGCGGCGGACCCAACATGATCCTGCTGCAGCACGGCCAGACAGCGCGCCTGACCGTCGGAAACCTGATTACGGGGGTCGGCCTGCTGGTCGGACTCCTGCTTGCCCTGGCATTCCGCAGGCGAGAGTCCGTGCTGATCGGGCTCCTGATCGGTGATCTGGTGTCGTTTCTCCTGTTTGCCGGCCTGCTGGTGCGGCATCTGCGCGTCCGCGCGGTCCTGGGGCACGGTGCGGTGCTCGGTGCCGCGGTGGCGTTCGCCGCCACCGCGCTATGGCTCGGTGGCGGCGCCGGCTGGTGGCCGCGAGTCCTCGCACTGGCGGTCAGCATGCCGGTGATCGGCATCGATGCGTTCGTCATCTACCGGCGCATCGTGCTGCCCTTCGCTGGCCGTCGTCGGGCACGCCAGGCGCCCTGGGACGGGGCGCACGGACGGCAGATACGGGCGCCGGCTGTCGGGCAGACCGTATCCGCCGGCCACGGCGACTGAACCGACGAAGCGGGATGACCGCCGGCTGCCGCTATCGCTTCTGCATGGCAAGCCGCAGCATCCGCCCCGTGCGCCACAGGCGCAGCCGCGCGAGGATCAGGATCGCCGCGAGGCGGGTCCGCAGGTCGGGCAGCCGGTCGGATGCAAGAACCTTGGCGCCGTGCGGCAGCACCGACAGCGGCATCGCCAGCGCCTTCGCCGTGAACGCCAGCCGGCCGGTCGGGCGCATCAGCGCCAGGCTGTAATCCTCCGCGAGCATCCGCGCCCAGCGCCGCTTCAGCTCGGCCCAGGTCTGCCGGGCCGGGTGGCCGACCACGGCGCGTTCGGCAAAGCCGATGCGGTAGCCGCAGGCGCGCGCGCGGAAGCACCACTCCATGTCCTCCGCCACGGTCGGGCGGAACCCGCCGACGCGGTCGAACACCGCGCGCGGGACGAACAGGTTGCCGGTGCCGGAGAACCCGACCCGCTCGATGTAGCGCTTGAAGTTGAAGTTGAAGACGATTTCGAACGCCTCGACGGCGTTCGGGCGGGCGGGGTCGCGCGCCAGCGTCAGCACCGTGCCGCCCGCGAAGTCGTGGCGTGACAGCGCCGCTACGCCTTCGCGGATCCAGTCCGGCTCGGGCAGGCAGTCACTGTCGATGAATGCGAGGAGCGTGCCGCGGCTGGCGGCGACGGCGGCATTGCGGGCCGGCCCCGCGCCCTGGACCGGCGCCGGCACGACCACGGCCCCCGGCGCGGCCGCCTGCACCGCGGCCAGGCCGCAGCGGGAGTTGTTGTCCGCCACCACGATCTCGAAGCCCGGGCGTGGCCAGGTCTGCGCGAGCAGGCGGGCGTGGCACAGGCGCAGCCCGTCGAGATCATTGTAGTGCGGGATGATGACCGACACGAACGGCGCCGGATCGACCATGCCGGGCCGCGGCGCTTGCGCGGCGAGTCCTGCGATCATCGGATCAGCTCCATCCGATCAGGCCGTCCGATCGGACTGGGCCGCGCCGCGAACGCATGCGAGGACGGCACTCCCGAAGCTTGCCGACAGGGACACGCCTGACACCGCGTCGTTTCGACTGTCGATCAGCCTAGCCGGCATCGGGTGCCGATACAAGGCAATTGCGGATAGCGGACTATCGCTGAGGGGCCGTGCGGCGGCCCCTCCGGCGCGCCGACGCGTGATCATACGAGACATATGCAAAAACAGATTGACTCCGTTTTAGATTTAGGTCTATCTTGCTAATACGTGCTAACACGATGCGGGTGGCGGCTTCGGGATTGTGCCGGACGGACATGCTCTGGATGCGACCGATGCGCTGCGTCGGTCGGGTGCCCAGGGGTGGCCGGCACACGCCGGAGGGCTGTTACCCGCGCTCACATGCCGGTCGGACGGAGCAGCATGCTGGCCACGCCGCACTCCCTGAGCCTGGGCACGGTCGCCCATTCGCCGCTGCAGGAGGTTGTTGCTGCCCGATCGGCGGGCACGGTGCCCCGCAAGGTGGCGCTGCATGATTTCCTGGTCACGATGATCGCGGCCGATATCCTCGGCGCGGCGGCGCTGGCGATCGCAACCCTGCAGGTCCGGGCGCTTCCTGCGGCGCACGCGGCGGCAATGGTCTGGGGCTGCATCGCCGGCTTCGCCGTTGTCTGGGGCCTGAGCGCATACCTGCAGGAGCTGTACAGCCGAAAGGCGCTTTCCGGCGGCTTGCGGCGGCTGCTGTCGCGTACGGCGGTGACCTGGGCGCAGACCTTCGGCCTGATGCTGCTGGTCGGTTTCGGGCTCGGGCTGTCGCCGGATGTCTCGCGTCTGTGGTTCCTCGGCTGGGCCGGCAGCGTCCTGGTGTGGATCGCAGCGGGGCGACTCGTCTGGCGCGCCGCGCTGTCACGCCTGCTCGATCGCGGCTACTGCCTGGAGCGCGTGCTGGTGCTCGCCGGCACGGCGGAAGCGGCGGTGCGTGCCCGGCACAGGGTCGAGCGGGAAAGCCATTTTCATATCCGTGCCATCTCGGCGGGGGCGCTGCCCGGCCTGCCGGGAGCGGCGACGCTGGAATGGGTGGAGGAGGCGGTGCGCGAAGGTCTCGTGGACCGCGTCATCGTCGCGCGGTTCGCAGGCGCGATGGAGCAGACCAATGCGCTGCTTCGGCGGCTGGCGCGGGTCGCGGTCGATGTCACGCTGCTTCCCGATCTCGAAGGGCTGCAGGCGCCGGTGCTGAAGGTCGATCGGATCGGCATGCTGCCGGCGATCGACCTCGATTTCCATCCGCTCTCGCCGCTGCAGGCGGCGATGAAACGTGCCGAGGATCTGACGATCGCCACGCTGGCGTTGCTGGCGGTGCTGCCGCTGCTCGGCGTCGTCGCCGTCGCGATCAGGCTCGACAGTCCCGGCCCGGTGCTGTTCCGCCAGGTGCGCATCGGCTTCAACGGCCGGCCGTTCCGGGTGTGGAAGTTCCGCACCATGCATGCGCACGCGCGCGACGACGACGCGGTGCGACAGACGACGCGGCACGACCGCCGCATCACCCGGATCGGGCGGTTCCTGCGGCGCAGCAGCATCGACGAACTGCCGCAGCTGTTCAATGTGCTGGCCGGCGACATGTCGATCGTCGGCCCGCGCCCGCATGCGCGGGGGATGACGGCGCTGGGCCTGCCGCTGCACGACGTGGTCGCCGAATACTCGGCGCGCCATCGCCTCAAGCCCGGGATCACCGGC